>CALDMA010000161.1 GCA_937915075.1 uncultured Oscillospiraceae bacterium | reverse complement strand
CTCGCGGCCTTCCTGTACCGCTATATGCAGTCTCAGGGTAAGGGTTTCACAGGCGAATGGATGTTCCAGCTCCCGTTTACCGATGTGCCGGAGTGGTGCTACGAGGCGGTGGCATGGTGTTATATGGAGAAGGTGACCGACGGCACGACCACCACGACCTTCTCACCCAATGATGACTGCACGAGAGCGCAGATCGTGACATTCCTGTACCGCTGCATGAAGTAAATTTCAACAAGCGAAACACTTAACTCTACACAATGCGGATGCGGGCGGGAAATCTTCAGGATCTCCCGCCTGCATCCACAAATCATAGAAGACAGATGAGGGGCACAACATGGATATAGAGGATCAGAGCAATTTTTCTGTTTGGGTAGACCATACCGAGAAAAACGCCTCTTTCCATCGGATAGAGGAAAGTACCCCTATGAGCTTTCAAAAGCATGATACCTTTCTTTATCGCCTGCCTATACACGCTGGCCGAACGGAGGTATCGCTTTCAATAGATCATGGCGGATCGCTGCGCTCACCAAGCTGCTCAGCAAATCCACCACAATAAAATGTTCGGAATTTTTCACTTCTGTCATTGAAAAATTTACAAATAGCATTTATGATATTACTGTGTAAGATTATAGATTGATCCGGCTGTGCGGCCCAAATTAAATAGAAATGAGGTAACTACCATGACTTACAAAACGATTGTGATCGACTATGCACCCAAGGCCAAGAAAATGGCTGCGGCCATTGAGCAGACCGCGAATGAAAAGGCGCAAGACGGCTGGGAGCTGGTGACCTTTTCCGTGACGAACTCCGCCAAAGCGATCCTGGTATTCCGTGCGCCGGAGAGCGATGCTCCGGCGGAGGACGAATCCGCAGCGGAGGGAGAAGATGATGCGGAAAACACCGCACAGGAGGAAACAGCCGAGGCTGTCGGTGAGGCCGAATGAAGCAGGCCATCATCGACATCGGCTCCAACTCCATCCGGCTGACGCTCTATGAGACAGAGGGGCAGAACTTCAAGATCCTCTTCCGTGAGAAGATCATGGCGGGGCTTGCGGGGTATGTGGAGGACGGAAAGCTCAGCGCTGAGGGCATTGAATGCGCCTGCGCGGGACTTCTGACCTTCCGCGGTATCTTGCAGACGCTGGCAATCGACCGCATCAACGTGTTCGCCACGGCATCACTGCGCAATATCTCCAACACCGAGCGGGCGCTGTCTGTCATCCGTGCAGCCACCGGCTATTCGGTAGAGGTTATTTCCGGCGAGGATGAAGCGCTTTTCGGCTATGCGGGCGCGATGCAGGAGCTGCACCTGACCGGCGGCGCGTTTTTAGATATCGGCGGCGCGAGCACGGAGATCGTCACGTTTGAAGACGGAAAGCCCGTGGATTTTGCCAGCTTTCCCATCGGCTCTCTGAGCTTATACCGCCGCTGCGTCAAGAAGATCCTGCCGGGAGACGGCTCTTTGAAGCGTCTGCGGCAGGAAATATCCAGAACCATCGATGTCAGCGAAGGCGCGCTGGAGCCTCGGGCACTGCTTGTCGGCGTCGGCGGCACAGCGAGAGCCGCGCTGAAATTAGCAAAACACTATTTTGGCACATCAGACGATTGCCGCAGCATGACCGCCGAACAGCTCGACGGCCTCTGCGCGTTCCTGTGCAGCGGCAAAAAGGAGGCCAGCGACCTCATTTTGCGGCTGGAAGCCGAGCGCATCCATACGCTCGTGCCGGGGCTGCTTATTTTGCAGCACGTGTTCCATCTGTTCCATGCAGAGCAGCTGGTCGTCAGCAAATACGGCGTTCGGGAAGGATATTTATGCCAAAGAATTTTGAAGGACAATACCAATACACCCAGA
>CALDMA010000160.1 GCA_937915075.1 uncultured Oscillospiraceae bacterium | reverse complement strand
TTTTCATTGTTCCTTTCTATATTACCAGCCTAAATATGCATTGCGCTGTCCGACACGAAGTTCAGCATATCTGCGATACCACTCGACTGCCATCTCGTACCGCCCTGTCAGTTTATAAAACTGTGCCAAATGGTGGATACCGGCTTCACTGCCTTGCTCGGCAGACTTATGATACCAGTATGCGGCTTCCTCGTTATTTTTTTCAAGCCCATTAGAACCGCAGTAATAGTTGTGCCCCAGGCAGTCCTGCGCCTCAGGATCTCCCTGCTCAGCGGCGCATAGGATGTCCGCTATTGTTGTATATTCCAACGGTTCAGGCTTAGCAAATGCAGCGTCATCCATTTCTTCGGCAAATCTTGGTTCCTCACGGAAAAGGCGTAGCAGCTCTCGCGTTGATTCATCTGTAGAATCGAGCCCATCAGCTATATCGCTGGCCGCGCTGATTTCTGCCCGTATAAACCATGTAATTGCCATCTGAATACTCTGTTTGACGCCGATTCCATTTTCATTGCATATCCCCATCCTAAACTGTGCTTCGGCATACCCGTGTGTCGCGGATCTCTTGTATAGCTCAAAGGCTTTCTTTTCATTCTTTTTCCCCTTCATACTTGCATATATCCGAGCCAACTGATACAGAGCTTTTGCGTCATGCTTCTTAAATGCTCTTTCACGCAATTCAAGATGCTCTGTCAGCTTTGGATTGATGGTCACTTCCATGTCATCGTCCTCCTCTAATGTTCGTTTTGCGGACAGTATAGCACCTTTATTTTTATGACCTTATTATAAATGCTCTGAATTGATGTAAGTTTTTGAACGAAATCCCGGAACACTTTAGTACTTTGAATGCATGGTAAAATGACCAGTAGGCGTGAGTATAGATCAACTTTCTGCCGACCACCTTCTCCCTTGCCTTAATATTATTCATTGCGCTAACCAGTGCAAGCTGTTGCTATGGTAGTGTCCATGTTAAACAGATGGTCAGGCGCGAGAAGTGAAGCTCCTATGAGTGCCGATTGGAAAGCGTCAATCGAAGCGGACTATAAGACCCGGAAGGGTAAAAAGACTAACCGCATCGATTTCGACACGGTTAGTACTGCCCCCTAAGCCGCGCCATTGTAAATGGTGCGGCTTTCTCGCTTGCTTACACTTGCTATTGTGTGTATCAAAATATATGTTAATTCTATTGACACTTTTCGCTCATTGTGGATATAATAATGGTGAAGATCAAAATCGGAGGTCTCTCATGAGAGATTACAGCAAGTACGAAAAGACACCCGTGTTATTCTCTGGGGCAGAAAAGAAGTTTGAAATCATCATTGACGGGTTTCGTTATATTGTTAAGTTTCAGAAGAATTCCGAAGTGGGCCTGACCTTCAATTATGTTTCTGAGTATTTGGGAAGCCATATTTTCCAACTACTTGGCATTCCCGTACAGGAAACCTTCCTTGGCACTTATGAGGGCAAAAATGTAGTCGTTATGAAGAATTTCTTAGAGCCCGAGGATGATCTTGTTGCCTTCAACGGTGTCGGCGAAAGCTCGCTGGAAAGGGACAAAGAGCTCTATCAGTACACTTATGAAGATATTACCGCAATGCTGCACGAGAATATGAAGTCAACAAATGTTGAGGAGACAATCGACCGTTTCTGGGATATGTTCATCGTGGATGCTTTGATCGGCAATTTTGACCGGCATAGCGGGAACTGGGGCTTCATTAAGAGAGATCATCAATACCGGATCGCCACGGTATATGACAATGGTTCAAGCCTGTATCCGAAGCTGAATACGGACGAGAAGCTGGAGGCCGTACTCTCCTCCGAGAAAGAAATTGACCAACGGATCTATAAGTTCCCCACCTCCCACATCAAGGTGAAGAATCGCAAGAGTTCCTATTTTGAAGTGATCAACAGCTTGCAATTCGAAGCTTGCAATGATGCCCTAAAGCGAATTGTTCCTCGCATCGATTTTAATCAAATCAATACTCTTATTGACGAAGTGGAAGGGATCTCAGAGGTGCGTAAGCGTTTCTATAAAGTCATGCTGCAGCAACGATATGAAAAGATCCTTATGTACGCATATCGCCAGTTGTAAT
>CALDMA010000159.1 GCA_937915075.1 uncultured Oscillospiraceae bacterium | reverse complement strand
AAAAAGCTCCGCGCGTTTCAGGGAAGGAACGCAGGCGGAGCGTTTTTCGTTTTTGGGCAGCACCGCGCAATTCGGCGAAGCGCGCAGACGCAATCGTGCGGCGGCGCCTTCAGAGAGCTTTGTCGATGGCCGCGCCGCCGGCGACGGTGTCGCCGCGGTAAAAGACCACGGCCTGCCCCGCGGTGATGGCGCGCTGCGGCTCGTCGAAGTCCACGCGGACCGCGCCGCCGTCCAGCGGCGTGACGGTCGCGGCGCTTTCACGCTGGGAATAGCGCGTTTTGGCGGTGACGCGCAGCGGCTCTGCGGGCGGCGTAATGATCCAGTTCACACGCGAGGCGAGCAGGGCGGAGGAAAACAGCTCCGCGTCGTCGCCGAGGAGCACGGTGTTGTCTGCGGCGCTTTTGGAGAGGACGTAGAGCGGGCGGTCGGCGCTCACGCCGAGGCCCTTGCGCTGGCCGGTGGTGTAGGCGACCAGCCCGCGGTGACGGCCGAGGACGCGGCCGTTCGTATCGACGAAGTCGCCCGGCTCGGGCGTGACGCCGCCGAACTCGCGCAGGAAGCGCACATAGTCCCCGTCGGGGACGAAGCAGATATCCTGCGAATCGGGCTTATGCGCGTTTTCGAGGCCAAAGTCCGCGGCGAGGGCGCGGATCTCCGGCTTGCTGTATTCGCCGATGGGAAGCAGCAGATGGGCGAGCTGGCGCTGCGTCATCTGATAGAGAACGTAGCTCTGGTCCTTGTGCGCGTCCATGCCGCGCATAAGCAGGTGACGGCCCGACGCCGCGTCGAAGCCGACGCGGGCGTAGTGCCCGGTGGAGACATAGTCGAAGCCGTGGTCGAGTGCCCAGTCGAGCATCGCGCCGAACTTCAGCTCGCGGTTGCAGTCCAGACAGGGGTTCGGGGTGCGGCCCGCGCAGTATTCCGAGACGAAGTGACCCATGACCGCGCGGCGGAAAAGGTCGCACAGGTCGAGCACCCGATGGGAAATGCCCATCTGCGCGGCGACGCGCCCGGCCTCCTCGATGTCGTCGGCGCTGCCGCAGGTGCCGGGACGGTCCTTATAATGGTGCAGCTGCAGCGTGATACCGCTGACATCATAGCCCTGCTTCTGGAGCAGGAGAACGCAGGCGGCGCTGTCCACGCCGCCCGACATACCGACTAAAACCTTCTTTGCCATAGAGAAATTTCCTCAATCCAGGTATTTCTGCAGAAACGCGCGGCTCGGCAGCGCGTCGCTCAGCTCCATGAGAACGTGGTCGAAGCCGCCGGCGTAATCAAAGCGGCGGTCGGACAGCGACAGCTCGGTCGAGCGGGCGTTGGGCAGCGAGAGCGTGAAGGCCGTGCCCTTGCCGACGGTGGATTCCGCCACGAGCATCCCGCCGTGGCCCTGCGCGATGCGGCGGCAAAGGGACAGCCCGACGCCGAGACCATGCGGCGGCGCGGGGTCGAGGCGGTCCGTATCCAGATAGCGCTCGAAGATGTGGGCAAGGCGTTCCGGCTCGATGCCGCAGCCCGTGTCGGCTACGACGAGCTGCACATAGCGCTCGCCGCATTTGACGCGCACGCTGACCGTGCCGCCCTCCGGCGTGAATTTCAGCGCGTTGGAGAGCAGATTCAAAAGCGCGCGCTCGAGCATGGGAGCGTTGAACGCGATGATGTGGCTCTCGCGGGTGGCGGAAAAGCGCAGCGCGACGCCGCGCAGCGCGAAAAGAGGCTCCGCGCGCTCACAGAGCGCGTGGCAGAAGCCGACGATATCGTCGTTGCGCAGCTGGAAGCGTCCGCCCTGCACCAGCTCGCTCACGGCGGAGAGGTTGCCGACCAGACGCAGCATTTGATGGCAGCTCATTGTGAGAATGGCTGCGTTTTTATCCAGCGCGGGGTCAGCCTCGCGGGCCTCCGCCGGCGCGAGGCGGTTCGCCGCGGCAAACACGTTTGCCATCGAGGAGCGGAGCTGGGCCGAAACGTTCGGCAGGACCTCGGTCAGAAGCTGAAGGTCTTTTTCGTCAAGCGGCATCATAAAGTGCGCCTCCTTTGGGAAAGCTGTTCATATCCTTTGCAGGACGGCGCGATTTTCGTGTGGAAAAAAGTACCGCAGCGCGATGAGCGCAATGTGAGATAATAAGTAGAATACCAAACTCCTGTCGAAAACACAAGAACTTTCGTGTAAAGGAAAATTTTTTGAAAAAAACACTTGCATTTGGAAAAGAGTATGCTATAATACCAAATGTGCCATACATTTGATATATTCCGTAAAACGAAAGG
>CALDMA010000158.1 GCA_937915075.1 uncultured Oscillospiraceae bacterium | reverse complement strand
GCTCGCTGACGGTGCCCATGAGCGAGACGATCTCCACATCCTCCGTGCCGCTTTGCACATCGACGCCGCTCGCGTCGCGCAGCTCCCAACGGTACACGCAGCCGACAGCGGAGAGCACGACGCCCGCGGCGATACGGTGCGCGGCGGCATAGCGCCGGATGCTCTCATACAGATCGTCGCCGCGATGCAGGCGAAAGCAATGGTACATGGCGCTTCTCCTTTACACCACCTGAAAGAGGTAGAATTTGAGGTAATCCGTTTCCGGCACGTTCCAAAGGATCGGATGGTCGGGGGACTGCTGACGGGCCTCGATCTGACGCAGCTCCACGCCCGCGTCAAGCGCGGCGGAGCGCAGCATTTTTTCAAACAGCTCGCTCGGCATGAAGTGGCTGCACGAGGCGGTGGCGAAGTAGCCGCCGCGCGGCAGAAGCCGCAGGGCGCGGAGGTTGATGTCCTTATAGCCGCGCTCGGCGCTCTTCACCGTTTTGCGCGACTTGGTGAAGGCCGGCGGGTCGAGGATGATGAAGTCATACGGCTTGCCGCCCTTTTTCTCCAGCTCGGTGAGAAGGTCGAACACGTCCGCGGTCAGGAAGTCCATGCGGCCCTCCAGCCCATTGCGCACGGCGTTCGCGCGGGCCATATCGATGGCGCTCTGCGAGATGTCCACGGCGGTGACGTGCTCCGCGCCGCCCCGCGCGGCGTTGAGCGCAAAGGAGCCGGTGTGGGTGAAGCAGTCGAGCACGCGGCGGCCGCGGGCAAGCCGCGCGACCGCGAGGCGGTTGTACTTCTGGTCGAGGAAGAAGCCGGTCTTCTGGCCGTTCTCCACGTCCACGCGGTAATAGACGCCGTTCTCGCAGATCTCCGTCACGGCGCTCGCGGGCGTCTCTCTGCCTCCGAGCGGAAACCAGCCCTTCCCCTGCTCCATGCCCTCAAGGGCACGGATGGCCGCGTCGTTGCGCTCGTAAACGCCGTCGATCACAACGCCGTCCTCGGCGAGGACCTCGACGAGCAGCGGGAAAAGCATATCCTTGATGCACTCCATGCCGACGGAGAGCGTCTGCGTGACGAGCAGATTTTCAAAGCGGTCCACCGTCAGGCCGGGGAAGCCGTCCGCCTCGCCGAAGATGACGCGGCAGCAGGAAACGTCCGCGCCCATGACGGTCTTGCGGTAGTCCCAGGCGTAGCGGATGCGGCGGCGCCAGAAGTCCGCGTCGAAGCGGTCGTTCGCGTTGCGGGAGAGCAGGCGGATGCGGATCTTGCTCTCGCGGGAGAAAAAACCGCTGCCAAGGTATTTCCCTTTCTCGCTCACCGCGTCCACGAGCGCGCCGTTTTCCACGCCCTCGGGCGCGGAGACGACCTCCTGCGCGTAGATCCACGGGTGGCCGCCCTCGACCCAGCGGGTCCCCTTGGCGGTGATGATGAAGCGGGGATAGGCTCTTTCTGCTTTCATGGCGTGACCTGCCTTCCTGAGATTCTCGGAAAACTATAGCACAGGGCAGGAGAAAAGGCAAGGCGAACGCCTTGCCTTTTCGATCGTTGTTACTTGCACAGTCCGCTCAGCTCCTCGCAGAAGCTCTGCGCCGAAGCCTCGTCCCGCATGACGACGAGCACCGTGTCGTCGCCGCAGACGCAGCCGATCATGGCGGGCAGGTCGTCCATCGCGTCGAAGGCCGCGCCCGCCGCGCTGGCAAGCCCCGGCATCGTCTTGAGGACCACAAGGTTCTGCGCGCAATCTACGCTCAGACTGCACTCGCGCAGGATGCGCTGGAGCCGGTCGTTAAAGTCATAGCCCGTCGAGCGTGCCGAGGAGGCGTAGCGGTAGCGTCCGCCGCCGCACGGCTCTTTATACAGGTGCAGCTGCTTGATGTCGCGGGAAACGGTCGCCTGCGTGCTGGGGATGCCGCATTCGGAAAGCCGCTCGAGCAGCTCCTCCTGCGTTTCGATCGCGTACTGCGCGATCAGTTCAAGGATCTTCTCCTGTCGCTTGCTCTTCATAGCCTACCCCCACCGTATGTTTTTTCATGCGTGGTTCTGTGGCTATTATACTGTGATATCAAAAAATATGCAACGATGTATGCAAAAATAACCGTTCACTGGCACATGCGGCACACGCCGCGCGGAAATCAGTGGAATACGCGGGCGACGCGATGCATCAGCGCGGAGGTCAGGCCGCAGCCCTCGTCGTCGCCGATCAGGTTCGCCGTTTCCTGCGAGGAGAGGAAGTTGCCGTCGCTGTCATAGCCGAAGAAGGTGATCTCGTCGCCGACCTTGGCATCCTCCACGCCGGTGACGTCCACGAAGCACTGGTCCATGCAGCAGGCCAGCAGCGGGCAGCGCTTGCCGCCCACGAGCACCGGCGCGTGGCAGGCCACGAGCTTTTCGTTCAGGCCGTCGCCGTAGCCGACGCCGACGGTCGCCACGACGGTATCCTTATCCAAAACGTACTTGCCGAAATAGGCGAGCGAGTCGCCCGCGCGGCGCTGCTTGACGTTGGTGAGGTAGCTGCGCCAGGAGACGACCTCCTGAATGTTGCCGAGCGGCTTTTTCGGATGGTCCATATAGAGCCGGCGTCCAATGCGCACGGCGTCGAGCGCGTACTGCGGGAAGACCTCGGAGCTCTCCGAGGCGCTGATGTGGCACATCGGGACCGGGATCTCCGCCGCCTTGAGCTGCTCCACGCCGGCAAGCAGCTTCTGATACTGCGCCTCGCAGACCTCGGCGTTGCCGGGCCACGCGAAATGGGAGAACGCGCCGGTGACATGGACCCACTCCTGCGCCGCCTTGAGCTCCCCGATCAGCGCGGCGAGCTCCTCGCCCGGCTCCACGCCGATGCGGTGCATACCGGTCTCCAGCTTGATCTGCACGTTCAGCGGCTTGCTCTGCGCCTTGCAGAGCTCCGCAAGCTCCGGCACCATGCCGAGGCGCGAGACGGTCACGGTCAGATCGCATTCGACCGCCGGCGCATACTGGAACGGCAGCGTGCTGCCCATGATCAGGATATCCTGGCGGATGCCCTCACGGCGCAGCGTCACGCCCTCGGAGACGTTGGCGACGGCAAAGCAGCCAATCTCCGGAAAGGCGCTGAGCGTCCGCGCGACGCCGACCATTCCCATGCCGTAGGCATCGTCCTTGACGACAGGGATGAGCTTCGTCCCCGCCGGAAGCGAGCGCAGGATCGTGCGCACGTTTTCGCGCAGCTTGTCGGTATCAATGATCAGGCTTGAGTTGTTGAGCACTCCGTAGGTCGTATTCATGTGGTATCCTCACTTCCCACGCACCCCGCGAACGAGCCGGGATGCGTCCTTGTTCTGTAATTTCATTCGACATTTATCGCAATTTTCGCATTTTCATTCGGTATTTGCTCAATGTTTCTGTATTTTATCTCCTTTCGGCATGGATTGCAAGCCTATTCTGTGCCGGCAGAGGATTCTTGTCATTTTGCATAAGAAAATTTCATTTTATCGTAGGATTTTTGAATATCAAACCGATTGACTTTGTATGAATATCCCATTATACTATGTCATCATTTCGATTTACGAATATAAATTCACATTTCATAGATACCGAGGAAACTCCGGCACCCCCCCATCCCGATCTTCCTTCCCGCCGGAGCTTACTGCGAATGTGCAAGGTCCCTTGAGGCTTTGCACATTCGCTGCGTTTTGGGTGAAAAACTGCTAATTTCCGCTTGCTTTTTGTCCGGGACTGTGGTATGATTACATCCTGTGAATACAGCGCGTTCTGCGTTTATCAACTGATTGGAGGTTTCCTGTTATGGAACTGTTTATCACCATTCTTCAGCTTATCTGCGGTCTGATCGTCATCGGCATCGTGCTCTTCCAAAGCGGCAAGTCCGCCGGTCTGAGCGGCGCTATCGGCGGCGTGGCCGATTCCTTTATGGCGAAGAACAAGGCCAAGAGCATGGACGCCAAGCTCGCCCGCGCGACTAAGTGGGTCGGCGCCGCGTTCATCGTTCTGACGCTCGTTCTCAACATGCTGTAATTTTTCGCGTATATTCGACAAACTGTAATCAAAAGGAGCTGCCGAAGTCTCGCTTCGGCAGCTCCTTTTCTCTGTCTCACGCGATCCGCTTGCGCTCGTCGGGACGGATGTAGAGCTTACCCGGCTCCGGCTCGACGCCCTTTTGCCGGAAGAGTTCCTCCAAGGTGACGAAGCGGTAGCCCTGCGGGGTCAGGGCGTCGATGGCGCGCAGCGCCGCCTCGACGCTTGTGGCGTAAGGGTCGTGCAGGAGAATGATGTCGCCGTCGCGGGCATGGTCGATGATGTCCTGCGCCACGGCATCGGCGTCCAGCCTGCGCCAGTCCTCCGTATCCAGCGACCAGTAGACCATCGGCACCTCGACCGCCGCGGCGGTCTGCGGGGCGAGGAAGCCCCACGGCGGGCGAAGCCAATAGTCGCCGTCGCCCAGCAGGGCGCGCAGCGTCTCGTCGGTCGCGGCGAGCTCGCGCAGGCGCTCGGCGGGGTCGCCGCGGCTGAGATCCATGTGCGTAAAGGTGTGATTGCCGACCTGATGCCCCTCGTCCGCCATACGGCGCACGGTATCCTCATGCCCGGCAAGCTGCTCGCCGATCAGGAAGAAGGTCGCCTTGGCGCCGCGCTCCGCGAGACCGTCGAGCAGCTGCTCGGTGGTCTCAGGCCACGGGCCGTCGTCGAAGGTCAGCGCCACATATTTCTCTGTCGCAGTCGGCTCCGCGGCAGAGGCCGGCAGGCTCTCCTCCGGACGCGGCGCAAGCGCCAGCAGCGGTACGGCGAGTATACACAGCAGCGCCCGCCGCTTTTTCTTTGTCATTCCATCGCCCCCTCGGAGGAGCTTATGCGCCCGGCGGTGCGCTTATCCCTGCGGGACGGGTCGCGGATCATTCTTTTCCCTCCGCTGCACCGCGGCGTGCAACAGAGGGCGTTTTGCGCCGCAAGGAAAACGGGCATTTCCGGCTCTGCGGCAGAGAAGCATAAAAAGTCCTTTTGTATGGCTTCGCGATCTGCCATACAAAAGGACTTTTTACTTACGCTGTTATGCTTAGACCAGCTCGATGATGGCCGTCTCAGCAGCGTCGCCGCGGCGAACGCCGGTGCGGACGATGCGGGTATAGCCGCCGTTGCGCTCAGCATAGGCGGGGGCCAGCTCCTTGAAGGTCTTCTTGCAGACGTCTTCGCGGGTGATGAAGGCCATCGCCTGACGATAAGCTGCCAGATCGCCCTTCTTGCCGAGGGTGATCATCTTCTCAGCCAGGGGCTTGATCTCCTTGGCGCGGGTGACGGTCGTTTCCATCTTGCCGTTGTCCAGAAGGTCGGTGACCTGCTGACGGAGCATCGCCATACGCTGATCGT
>CALDMA010000157.1 GCA_937915075.1 uncultured Oscillospiraceae bacterium | reverse complement strand
AGCGAAAAGAACGCCTGCCCGAAGGCATAGATCCACAGCTTTGGGTCGGCAAGGCCCGCGGGATCGATGGTAAAGATGTAGCGGTAGCCGTCGCCCGCGCCGGGCAGCGTCGCAATGTAGACGCCCAGTCCCGCAAAGAGGAAAAACAGCACGGGCATCATGACCTTGTTCGCCCGTTCGATGCCGCCGCCCACGCCGAAGGCCATGATGGCGAAGTTGACCGCCAGCGCGATCACCAGCCAGAAATTGTTGCCCCAGCCGCAGGCCGTGCCGTTGAAGCTGTCGACGATGACGTTCATATCCTGTCCCATGGCAAAGAGTCCGCCGTCGAGCGCCAGCGCGAAATACTTGAAGATCCATCCCACCACGCAGCTGTAGCCGATGGCGAGCGCCAGCGAGCCGAGCACTGGGATATAGCCGACCGCCTCGCCCGCGCCGCGTCTGCCGCGCAGGGCAGCCGCCTGTCCGAACGCGCCGATGGGGCCGGAGCGGGTGGAACGGCCGAGCGCCATCTCGCCGATGATGCCGGTCGAGCCGATCAGAAGGACAAAGAGGAAATACGGCAGCAGGAAGGTCATGCCGCCCCACGCGGACACGAGATAGGGAAAGCGCCAGATGTTGCCCATACCCACCGCACTGCCGATGCAGGCGAGGATAAAGCCCCAGCGGCTGCGGAATGCGTCGCGCTCCGTCTGCTTGCTCATGGTGTCGTCCTCCAAATCACACAACTGTCTCTCCGTCGATGCACATAAAGAGATAGTTTAGTCTATCCCCCAAGGGCTGTGTTTGTCAAGGCTTTTCGCTTTTTCCGGGCGGAAATGTCGGTTTTGGGCGGAATGGACGCCGTTTTCCGCTCCTGCCGCGGAGGAAAAGAAAATGCCCCGCAAGCCTTACGGCTTGCGGGGTCTGGCGCAGTGGGAGGGATTCGAACCCTCGGACGGCTTTTGGCCGTCACACGATTTCCAGTCGTGCTCGTTATGACCACTTCGATACCACTGCGTATCTCAATGCTCAACAGCAAGCATCATTATACCAAAATTGGGCGCGAAGTCAATACCCAATTTTCGCTTTTCCGCAAAAAAGAGACAGGAAAACCGCCGGGCGGGGCCCGACGGTCATTTTCTTATTCCAGCCGCTCCAACGCCGCGCGGGCGGCCATCTGCTCGGCTTCCTTTTTGCTGTGTCCCTCGCCGCGCCCGACGACCGCGCCGTTGAGCAGGACCTCAAAGGTGAAGGTCTTGTCGTGGTCGGGGCCGGACTCCTCCGCCATGCGGTAGACGAGCGTGCGGTTCGGCTCGCGCTGCACGAGCTCCTGCAGCACGGTCTTATAATCGCGGCGGCGCTCCTCCACGACCTCCTCGCGCTCACAGTCGAGCAGCACACGGTGGATCAGGCTGCTCGCGGCGGCAAGCCCGCCGTCGAGATAGACCGCGGCGATGACCGCCTCGGTCGCATCCGCGAGGATGGACGGGCGGGTGCGTCCGCCGCCGGCCTCCTCACCGTTGCCCAGCTTGAGGTAGCGGCCCAGCTCCAGCTTCTGCGCGACCTCGTGCAGGCTCTCCTCGCAAACGAGCGCTGCGCGGATGCGCGTCAGCTCGCCCTCGGGCGAGTCGGGATGCCGCGCAAAAAGATACTCCGCCGTGACGAAGCCGAGCACGCTGTCGCCCAGAAACTCCAGCCGCTCGTTGCTCACGCTCTCCGCGCCGCGGTGCTCGTTGGCATAGGAGCTGTGGCGCAGAGCCTCGGCGAGCAGTGCCCCGCTGCGGAAGCGGTAGCCCAGCTTACGTTCCAATTCCTGCAAGGCGTTTCGCCTCCTTTATCATAAGTCCGCCCCGCCGGAAGCGGGGCGTTATCCGTTATTTCAGTTGAGCTTGGCCGTCAGATAGCGCACGCAGTCGCCGACGGTCTTGAGCGTGAGCAGGTCCTCCTCGGGGATCTCGTCGATCTCAAATTCCTCCTCCATCGCCATGACCAGCTCGACCAGGTCCACGGAGTCGGCGCTCAGATCGTCCTCAAAGGAGCTGGTCATCGTCACATCGTCCGCGTCCACGGCGAACTGCTCCGCGATCAGGTCCTGCATCGTCTTGAAAATTTCTTCCGAAGTCATCTCATCCAGTCCTCCTCAGGAAACGTTTGGCAAAATGATACGGCAAGATAGCCGGTCTGTCAATAGGCTTTTTGTAAAATCAGTCCTTTTCGGGCGTGACCTTCATCTTATCCACATTTTGCGTGATGTCGGCGATGATGCCGCTCTCCGCGACCGCCATCGCCTGACGCACCGCGTTGCAGAAGGCGACAGCGTTCGACGAGCCGTGCGCCTTGACAACGGGTCTGGAGATGCCGAGCAGCGCCGTGCCGCCGACCTCGTTGGGGTCGAGCGTTTTCTTGAAGTCCGCAAGGCCGTCCTTGAGCAGCAGATACGCGAGCTTCGTCTTGGCGCTCTTTGTCATCATTTTCTTCAGCTCGCCGCTCATCAGCTTGGCCGCGCCCTCGACGCTCTTGAGCATGATGTTGCCGCTGTAGCCGTCGGCGACGATCACGTCGCAGCCGCCCGCGAGCGCGGTGTTGGCCTCGATGTTGCCGATGAAGTTGAGGTGTCCCTGCTCGCCGGCCTCCTTGAGGCGGGCGTAGGTCTCATGGCGGAGGGCGTCGCCCTTGCTCGGCTCGGCACCAATGTTCAAAAGTCCGACGCGCGGTTGCACGATGCCGAGCACCTTTTCGGCATAATAGCTGCCTAAGTAGGCAAATTGCAGCAGGTACTCGCTCGTGCATTCGGCGTTCGCGCCGCAGTCGATCAGAACAGCCCTGCCGGTCATGGTCGGGATGGTCGGCGCGAGCGCCGCGCGGCGCAGGCCGCGGATGCGCTTGACCACGAGCGTCGCGCCCGCGAGCAGAGCGCCGGTGGAGCCGGCGGAGATGAAGCCGTCCGCCTGTCCGTCGCGCAGGAGGTTCAGCCCCACGGTGAGTGAGGAATCCTTCTTCTGCTTGAAGGCCGTCGCGGGATCGTCGCAGATCTCCACGACCTCCTCGGCGTTGGCGATCTCGATGCCCTGCGGGACCTCCTTGCAGCCGGCCTTCTCCAGCTCGCGCAGGATGTCCGCCGTGCGGCCGGTAAGAATGATGTCCGCGCCGTATTTCTCGCGGGCGAGCAGCGCGCCGCGGACGGGAGCCTCGGGGGCGAAGTCGCCGCCCATCGCGTCAATGATGATCTTCATGGCTTTCCTCCTTTACGCCGTCGAGGACGCTCTCGCACAGGCTGTCGATGATCTCCAGCGAGCGGCGGGAGAGCTCCGCGTTCTTGTTGCGCTTTCCCTTGATGCGGTAACCCAGCGGCGGCATGATGCCGAAATTGACGTTCATCGGCTGGAAATTGGCGACCGTCGTGTCGCTCACATACAGTCCCAGCGCGCCGATGGCGGTCTCGCGCGGGAAGTCGATGGGGGCGAGCCCCAGCAGGCGCCGCGCGGTCTCCACGCCGGCAAGGAAGCCGGACGCGGCGGACTCGACGTAGCCCTCCACGCCGGTCATCTGCCCGGCAAAGGCGATGCGGTCGTCCGCGATGAGGCGGTAATAGCGGTCGAGCAGACCCGGGGAATTCAGATAGGTGTTGCGGTGCATGACACCGTAGCGCACGAACTCCGCGTTCGCGAGCGCGGGGATCATGGAAAAGACGCGCATCTGCTCGGGAAAGCGCAGATGCGTCTGGAAGCCGACAAGGTTATAAATACTGCCCTCGGCATTGTCGCGCCGGAGCTGCACGACGGCATACGGCTCATGTCCGGTCTTGGGGTCCTTGAGTCCGCGGGGCTTGAGCGGGCCAAAGCAGAGCGTATCGTGTCCGCGCCGCGCCATGACCTCAACGGGCATACACCCCTCAAAGACGTGCTTATCCTCAAAGCCGTGGACGGGAGCCTCCTCCGCCGTGGTGAGTGCGTTCCAGAAGGCGTCGTACTCCTCCGCCGTGAGGGGGCAGTTGATGTAGTCCGCCGTGCCCTTATCGTAGCGCGAGGCAAACCACGCGCTCGACATATCCACGCTCTCGTAGGTCACGAGCGGGGCGGCGGCATCGTAGAAATTCAGCGTGTGGCCGTCGCCGAGCTTTTCCGCGATGGCGGCGGAGAGCGCGTCGGAGGTCAGGGGGCCGGAGGCGACGATGACCGTCCCCTCGGCGGGGATCGCCGTGACCTCGCTCTCGATCACCGTGATGTTCGGATGGCTCCGCACGCGCTCGGTGACGAGACGGGCAAAGCCGTGGCGGTCGACGGCGAGCGCACCGCCCGCCTCCACGCGCGTTTCGTCCGCGCAGGCGAGGATCAGCGAGCCGAGGCGGCGCATTTCCTCCTTGAGCAGTCCCACCGCGTTTTCCAGCTGGTCGGAACGCAGGGAGTTCGAGCAGCACAGCTCGGCAAAATCGTCGCTGTGGTGCGCCGGCGTTCTCTTCGCCGGCTTCATTTCATAGAGCGTGACCGCAACGCCGCGCCGCGCGAGCTGCCACGCAGCCTCGCAGCCGGCAAGGCCCGCCCCGATGACGGATACCTGCATCAGTTCTCTTCCTTCTTTGCCGTCTTTTTCGCGGCGGTCTTTTTCGCCGCAGCCGCCTTCGCGGACTTAGCGGCGGGCTTCGCCGCCGTCTTTTTCGCAGCGGTTTTCTTCACGGCGGTCCCCGCCTTGGCGGCGGTTTTTGCGATCGTTTTCTTCGCGGCGGACTTCTTTGCCGGCGTTACCTCCGCCGCGCTCTCCTCCGCCGCTTCCGCGTCCGCGGCCTTTTTGCGCACAAAGCCGCGCTTGTCCTCGGGCAGGAAGTTCTCACACGCGGGGTTGATGCAGAACGGCTTCTTGAAGCCCTTGCCCGCCTTCTTGAACATCGTCTGCCCGCAGACGGGGCAGTCGTCCTTGGTGGGCACGTCCCACGTCATGAAGTCGCACTTCTTCTCCTCGTCGCGGCTCGTGCCGAACTCGCAGCAGTAGTAGGTGTACTGCTTGCCGGTCTTCTGGCTCTTGCCCGTGCGCTTCATCAGCCGTCCGCCGCACTTCGGGCAGCGGCCCGGCATCTCGACCACGAGCGGCATGGTGAAGCTGCATTCGGGATAGCCCGGGCAGGCGAGGAAGCGGCCGAAACGTCCGGACTTGATGACGAGCTTTCTGCCGCACACGGGGCAGACCTCCTCCGTCTCCTCGTCGGGCACCTTGAGATGGACGCCCTCGAGCTCCTTTTCCGCCTTTTGGAGGTCGGATTCGAAGCCGCCGTAGAATTCACGCAGAACGTCCTTCCACGCGATCTTGCCCTCCTCGACGGTGTCGAGCTCCTTTTCCATGCGGGCGGTGAACTTCGTGTCCACGATGTCGGGGAATTTATCCTCCATCAGCTTCGTCACGACGCTGCCGAGCGGCGTGATACGCAGGAATTTGCCCTCCTTGACAACATACTCACGGTCGATGATGGTCGAGACCGTGGGCGCGTAGGTCGAGGGTCGGCCGATGCCGTTCTGCTCGAGCGCGCGGATGAGCGTCGCGTCGGTGTAGCGCGTGGGGGGCTGGGTAAAGTGCTGCTCCTCGTCGAAGCCCTGCAGCTCCAGCGTCTGGCCCTCGGTCAGCGGCGGGAGCGGGGAGGTCTTTTCCTCCTTGTCGTCGTCGCGGGATTCCTCATACACGGCGGTGTAGCCGGAGAACTTCAGGCTGCTCGCGCTCGCGCGGAATTCATGCACGCCCGAGGCGATCTCGACGGCGACGCTGTCATAGACGGCGTTCGCCATCTGACTGGCGAGGAAGCGGCTCCAGATGAGCCGGTAGAGACGGTACTGCTCGCCCGTAAGGTCGCCCTTGAGGCGCTCGGGCGTGAAGTCCACGTTGGAGGGACGGATGGCCTCGTGCGCGTCCTGCGCGCCGGCCTTGGCCTTGAAGCGGCGGGTGGAGGCGGGGTAATAGTCCTTGCCGTAGCGGCCGAGGATGAAGCTCTTCGCGGCGGCGAGCGCCTCCTCGCTGATACGCAGCGAGTCGGTACGCATATAGGTGATGAGGCCCACGGTGCCCTCACCGGCGACGTCCACGCCCTCGTAGAGCTGCTGGGCGATCGCCATAGTGCGGCGCGGGGTCATGTTGAGCTTGCGGCTGGCCTCCTGCTGGAGCGTGGAGGTGGTGAACGGCGGGGAGGGCGAGCGCTGCTTGTCCGCGCGCTTGACGCTCTTGACCGCGAACACCGCGCTCTTTGTGTCGGCGATGACCGCATCGATCTCCTCGCGGGAGGAGGGCTCGAACTTCTTGCCGTTCTTGCCGTAATAGTGCGCGGTGAAGGTCTTATGGCTCGGCTCGTCGAGGAGCTGCGCGTCGAGCGTCCAGTATTCCTCGGGCTTGAAGCTCTCGATCTCCTTTTCGCGCTCGTCCACCATGCGCGTGGCGACGGACTGCACACGGCCCGCGGAAAGACCGCGGCGCACCTTTTTCCAAAGGAGCGGAGAGAGCTCGTAGCCCACGATGCGGTCGAGCACGCGGCGCGCCTGCTGTGCGTCCACGAGGTTCTGGTCGATCTCGCGCGGCTGCGCGATGCTCTCCCGCACGACGTTTTTCGTGATCTCGTTGAAGGTCACACGCCTGGCCTTCTGATCGTTCAGGTCGAGCAGATATTTCAGATGCCACGAGATGGCCTCGCCCTCGCGGTCCGGGTCGGTTGCGAGATAGACGGTGTCGCTCTCCTTCGCGGCCTCCTTCAGCTCGCGGATCAGAGCCTCCTTGCCGCGGATGGGCTTATAATCGGGCTCGAAATCGTGCTCGATGTCGATGCCCAGCTTGCTCTTGGGCAGGTCGCGCAGATGGCCCATGCTGGCCTTGACCGTGTAGCTCCTGCCGAGATATTTTCCGATGGTTTTCGCCTTGGCCGGAGACTCGACGATCACCAGATTTTTTTCTGCCATGTATTTGACTCCTTCATTCCTTTAGTTCCACCTGAATGGAAAAGCGCTTGCCGCCGCTCTGGGCCACATAGCCGTCGAGCTCGAGCATGGTGAGCGCCGAAAGCACGCGCCGCGTGGGGATCTGCGTCAGCTCGATCAGATCGTCCACCTGCTTCTCTCCCTGCGCGAGCTCGCGCAGGAGCTTCATCTGATCGTCCGTCAGGCCGTGATCGCCGGTCAGGTCGAGCACCGGCAGCGTTTCCGCTTCCGCGGGCGTCTCTGCCTGCTTCGCTGCCTCCTGCTCCGCGCGGGCCTGATAGCCCAGCGCGTGCGGCAGCTCGACGCGCTCGCCGAGGATCTTGTGCGGGTACATCGCCTGGTATTCGCGCAGAATGTCCCAGCTCTCGCTCACAAGGCCTGCGCCGTCGGCGATGAGCCGGTTGCAGCCGCGGCTCGCGCTCGCGTCGATGGGGCCGGGGACCGCGAACACATCGCGTCCCTGCTCGAGCGCCGTGTTGGCGGTGATGAGCGCGCCCGAGCGCTCGAGCGGCGCTTCGACCACCACGGTCGCAAGACACAGTCCGCTGATGATGCGGTTGCGGATGGGAAAATGCCAGCCCTCCGCCGCCGTTCCCGGCGGGTATTCGGACAGCAGCGCGCCCGTGGCGGCAATGTCACGGTACAATCCCGCGTTCTCCTCGGGATATACTACGTCCAGGCCGTTGCCAAGCACGGCGACGGTCACGCCGCCCGCGCGGAGCGCGCCGCGGTGGGCCGCCGAGTCGATGCCCCTCGCCGCACCGGAGACGACGAGCGCCCCCTGCCTGGCCAAGCCGTAGGCGATTTTCTCGGCGCTCTGCGTGCCGTAGGGCGTACAGGCGCGGGTGCCGACCATCGCGACGGCGACCTCCTCATCGAACGCCGGCAGCGTGCCCTTGACGTACAGAAGGCAGGGCGGCTCGAAGATGCCGCGCAGCCGCGCGGGATAGTCCGCGTCCTGCATTGTCAGGATGCGCAGACCGAGACGCTGGCAGTCGCCGAGAATTTTGTCCGCGCCGTCCGTCGATTTGTCGGCGAGCAGCTCGAGCTGCTTTTTGGATAAGCCCTCGACCAGCGCGTACTCCGCCTCGTCGGCGTAGTAGACATCCTCGGGCGAGCCGAAGTGGTCGAGCAGCAGCGCGCGGGAGCGGTTCGTCAGCCCCCGGCATTCGTTCAGCCAAACCCAGTATTTGAGTCCCGCCATGTCCGCTCCCTCCTCTCTATCGGTACATTTCCCACAGCACCACGCTCGCGGCGACCGCCGCGTTGAGCGATTCGCAGCGCGGAGACATGGGGATCTTGATGGTTTTCTCACATTTCGCAAGGATCTCCGCGCTCAGCCCGCGTCCCTCGCTGCCGATGACGACCGCCGCGCGGGAAAGCTCCGCATCGCGCAGGCTCACGGTGTCGTCCCGCAGCGCCGTGCCGTAAAGCGGCAGGCCGCTTTTTCGAAGCAGCGCGCACAGCTCGTCCGCCGTGCATTGGTACACATCGCGGCGAAAGACCGCGCCCATTGTGGCGCGCGCCGTTTTGGGGCTGTAGGGGTCGGCGCAGGCGTTGACAAGGAACACGCCGTCGCAGTCAAAGGCATCCGCCGTGCGCAGGATCGTGCCCACGTTGCCGGGGTCCTGTACGCCGTCGAGCACAAGGTAGTGCGCGCCGGTCAGCGTTTCCGGCGGCGCGGTGTCCGGCAGGCGCACGGTGAAGAGCGCGCCCTGCGGCGTTTCCATCGGGCTGATCGAGCGCATCACATCGGCGGGCACCTGTACGGCGCGCACGCCGGCGGGAAGCGCGGGAGCGTCCACGCCCTCGGAAAGCACGACCGTTTTGAGCGGCGCGTTCCACCGAAGCGCCTCCTCGAGCAGCTTCACGCCGTCGCAGAGGTATTCGCCGCTTTCGCGGCGATAGGCGCGGGAGGCGTTCAGCTTTCGGATGTGCGTCATCAGCGCGTTCTGACGGCTGGTAATGTGCTCCATGCTCCGCTCCCCTCGCTTTCCGGTATATTTTTGGCAACACTTCCGCATGATAAGTGTGGCTTTTATAATATAGGTATCGTTTGCAAATGTCAAGCCGCAGTCTTCGACGGGATGCGGCAAAATTTTTGATTCACGATGTTGCGTCCGCAACAGGCGGTTTAGGATTTTTCTGCTATAATTCCCAATATACTTAAGCACAGCATGACAAGGAGGGCTGTTTCCATGACCGGTTTGAAGAACATTTCCAAGGCGGAGGTCCTGACGCTCAAGGACGAGGTCGCCTATCAGAAGGGGCAGGTCGTGAGCAAGACGCTCGCGCAGAACGCCGCGCTGAGCGTGACGCTTTTCTCCTTTGATAAGGGCGAGGAGATCAGCACGCACGAGTCCGGCGGCGACGCCTTCGTCACCTGCCTCGACGGCGTGGGCCGCATCACCATCGACGGTAAGGAATTCATTCTCCGCGAGGGTGAGAGCATCGTCATGCCCGCCAGGCATCCGCACGCGGTGTACGGGCAGGAGCGATTCAAAATGCTGCTCGTCGTGGTGTTCTGAGCGCCGCGCTTGACAGCGCGGACGCTCTGTGCTATCATCGCTTTGTCCCCGGAAAGTACGCTCTGACCGGCGGACCATAATACCATTCATTCTGCCGTTCTGCCGGTGAGGGCAAGCCCGAGCCGAAAGAGGAGGAAAAGCAAGGCACAGCCGACGGCTGTGTCCGGTACTGTTTTTTCCATCCCTCCTGCCGTGCGGCGGGAGGGATGCTCTTATTTCTTGGGAGGTCATGTCTATGGAAACGCGCGTCGCCGTGCTGGCTGTCATCGTGCAGGAGGGAAGCTCCGTGCAGGCGCTCAACGAGCTGCTGCACCAATACGGGCCGTACATCATCGGACGGATGGGAGTCCCCTACCGGGAGCGCGGCGTGAACATCATCAGCGTGGCGCTCGACGCGCCGAACGACATCATCTCCGCTCTGTCGGGCAAGCTGGGCCGTCTCGACGGCATCACCGCCAAGACCGTCTACGCCCCCGACGCCGCCATCCGAAAGGAGAAAAACGCATGAAACATCTCAAAAAGCTTTTCACCCTGTGTCTGACGCTGGCCCTCGTCTTCTCGCTCGCCGCCTGCGCGCAGAAGCCCGCGGAGACCCCCGATCTGGCCGAAACGCCGGAGCCTCCCGTGCAGGAGGTCGAAGCCCCCGTCACCACGCGCATCGCCGCGCTCAAGGGGCCGACCGCCATGGGGCTTGTCAAGCTCATGAGCGACGCGCCCTCCTCCGCGAACGGGCCGCTCTATGACTTCACGCTCGCCGGCTCCGCCGACGAGGTGACGCCCGCGCTCATCAAGGGCGAGCTGGACATGGCCTGCGTGCCCGCGAACCTCGCCGCCGTGCTCTACAACAAGACCGAGGGCGCGGTGCGGGTGCTGGCGGTCAACACGCTGGGCGTCCTTTACATCGTGGAAAACGGCGAGAGCGTGCAGTCCCTCGCCGACCTCAAGGGCAAGACCGTCGTGGCCGCGGGCAAGGGCAGCACGCCCGAGTACGCCCTGCGCTACCTTCTGAGTGAAAACGGCATCGACCCCGACGCTGACGTGACGCTCGACTGGAAGAGCGAGCACAGCGAATGCGTCGCGGCGCTGGCAAGCGGTCAGGCGAGCATCGCGCTCCTGCCCCAGCCCTTTGTCACCGTGGCGCAGAGCAAGCTCGAGGGGCTGCGCATGGCGCTCGACCTCACCGAGGAGTGGGATAAGCTGGACAATGGCTCCGCGCTCATCACCGGCGTGATCGTCGCCCGCAGCGAATTTGTCGAGGCACATCCCGCCGCGGTCAGCACCTTCCTCTCCTACTACGCCGCAAGCGTGGACTGGGTCAACGTCAACACCGCCGACGCCGCCGCGCTCATCGGCGAATACGGCATCGCGGACGCCGCCGTGGCGGAAAAGGCCCTGCCTTACTGCAACATCGTGTGCATCACGGGCGCGGAGCTTCTTGAAAAGCTGCCCGGCTATCTCTCCGTGCTCTACAACGCCGACCCCGCCGCCGTCGGCGGCGCGCTGCCGGACAACAGCTTCTATTTCGCGTGATCCTTTTGGCGGTGGGCTCTGTCCCGCCGCCGGCACGCGGTAAGACCGGCACCCCGCAGGAAAGGAGATGACCGCCGTGGAGCCGAGGAAAAAAAGCGTCCGCCTTTGGGCGGTCGTTTTCTGGCTGCTCGTGTGGCAGGGCGCGAGCATGGCGCTCGCCGCTCTCTACCCGCACGGCGCGCTGCTGCTCGCCTCTCCCCTTTCGGCGCTCGCGCGGCTCGGGGAGCTGGCGGTCACCGCCGCGTTCTGGCGGGCGGCGCTCACCTCGCCCGTGCGCATCCTCGGCGGCTTTCTGCTCGCCTGTGCGCTGGCGGTCGCGCTTGCCGCGCTCGCCGCGCGGTACCGCCGTGTCGAGGAGCTGCTCGCGCCGCTTGTGTCCGTTGTCAAGGCCGTGCCGGTCGCATCGTTCATCATTCTCGCGCTCGTGTGGCTCGAGAGCCGCCAGCTGCCGTTTTTCATCGTCGCGCTGATGGCCTTCCCCGTCGTGTACCGCAACGTGCTCGAGGGCATCCGCGGCACAAGCCGCGCGCTGCTGGAGATGGCGCAGGTGTTCCGCGTACCGCTTTCGCGGCGGCTGCGCGGCATCTATCTGCCGCAGGTGCTGCCCTATTTCCGCGCGGCGGCCGGTACGGCGCTGGGTCTTTCGTGGAAGGCCGGCACAGCGGCGGAGGTCATCGGTCTGTGCTCCGGCACCATCGGCGAACGGCTCTACACCGCCAAGGTCTACTTCCAGACCGCCGACCTCTTCGCGTGGACGGCGGTGATCGTGCTGCTCTCCGTCCTGTTTGAAAAGCTGTTCCTGCGCGGCGTGGACGCGCTGGCGGAAAGGTGGTGCGCCTGATGGAGCTTCGGGCGGAGGATCTCCGCAAAGGCTACGGCGGCACAGCGGTGCTGCAAAGCGTGAGCTTTACCGCCGGTGTCGGCATCACGCGCGTCACGGGCAGCTCCGGCATCGGCAAGACGACGCTGCTGCGCATCCTGCTGGGGCTGGAGCGTGCCGACGGCGGTACGACCAACGCCGGCTGCTTCCGCTGGGCGGCGGTCTTTCAGGAGGACCGCCTGCTCGAACAGCTCGACGCCGCGGGCAACCTGCGCTTCGCGCTCGGCGCGGCTTACGACGAGGCCGCCGCGCGCGCCCTGCTCGCGGAGCTGGGGCTCGGCGATGCGGGAGGCAAGCGGGTGCGGGACTGGTCCGGCGGCATGAAGCGCCGTCTGGCCCTCGCGCGCGCCCTGCTCGCGCCCTCGGACGCGCTCGCGCTCGACGAGCCGTTCACCGGACTCGACGCGGATAACCGCGCCGCGGCGCAGCGCTGCATCGCGCGGGCCGCACGGGAGAAGATCGTCCTGCTCGTCTCGCACGAGGACGACGCCCTCGCCGGCGCGGAGGTCCGCCTGCAATGACCGAAAAAGGGAGCCGCTTTCCGACGGAAAGCGTCTCCCTTTTTTCATGCTTCATGCGCGGCGAGGAATTTTTCGTACTGCGACTGATACCACGCCTTCAGCGCCTCCACGCCCTCGTCCGTCCAGGGGAAGGTCTCCTCCTCCACATCCTGCGCCAGCTCGTAGCAGAGATCCGAGTAGGTCGAGACCTTGAGCGCGTCGCCGTCGTCGCCCTTGACCTGCTCATAGCGGTAACGGAAGTCGAGGTTTTTTTCGCGGTCGGTCACCGAGCCGGTGTAGACGAAGGCGCGGTGGAACCAGCGCTCGTCCATGACCTCAAAGTATGGATGCATCCCTCTTTCCTCCTCATTCGTGGTGATAGAGCTTCTTGCCGTCGAGCGCGAACACGCGGTCGCTGAAGCCGCCGAGCGGCGTGGCGCCGAGCACCTCGCGGTAGATCTCCATGCGGCTGTCGATCATGTCGATGTAGCTCAAAAGCTCGCTTTCGGCGCAGACCGGGCGCACCGCCGCGCCGAACTCCGGCTCGCCGTGGTGGGAGAGAACGAGGTGCTGGAGCAGAACGGACTTCTCCTCCGGAACGTCCAGCTCCTTCGCGATCTCCGCGACCTCCTGCGCGCCCATGACAAGGTGACCGAGCAGCTGGCCCGGCACGGAATAGTCCGTCACCAGACCGAGGGCGGAAAAACGGAACTCGCGCTCTTTTTGCAGATCGTGCGCGAATGTGCCCGCGAGCAGCAGGCTGCGGTCCACCGTGTCGGCATACATACCGGCGAGGAAGTCGGCGAGCTGCATCATGTTGCCCGTGTGCATCAGAAGGCCCTGCAGGAAGCCGTGGTGGACACTCTTGGCGGCGGGGATGGTGCGGAAGCTCTCGCTGTGGCGGCGCAGCAGCTCACGGCAGACCGCCTTATAGTCTGCGTCCGTGATGGAGTCGAGCAGCGCTTCGACCGAGGCGTACATCGCCTCCTCGTCGATGGGCGCGGTCGGCACGAGCGCGGTCACGTCGTAGCGGTCGCCCTCGCCCGCGAGGCGGATGCGCTCCACCGTCACCTGTAAGGCCCCGCGGAACTCCGACACGCTGCCGCGGATCTTCACGACCTTGCCCTCGTCCGCCGCGCCGATGGGGCCGGGGTAGTCCCACACCTTCGCGTCGACCGCGCCGGTCCGGTCCGAAAGGGTCAGGTTCAAAAAGGGCTTGCCGTTGTTCGCCACCTTGGAAAAGGCGGATTTGAGGACGTAAAAGCCCTCGATATCGTCGCCGCGCGCCATCTGCGCGACGGACAGATCGTATTCCATGGTTCGCTTCCTCGCTTTTCCCGGGCAGCACCGCGCAATTACGTCTGCGCGGTGGTGCTCTTTATTTTCCCGTCTATTGTAGCACAGCGGCGCGGTGCTGGCAAGCTACTCGGCCTTCTTCTTTTTCGGCTTCGGCAGCGGCGTGACCGTCTCCAGCACCGCGACGACCTGCCGCGTGAGGCCGGTATCGTCGATATCGAGGATATAGTGCCCCTTCGCGCCCTCGTAGGGCAGGCCGCACTCCGCGCCCGCCATGAGCGCGTCAAGCTCCGGCACGATCTTCACGAACACCGTGTTGTCGCACACGAGCAGCACGGGCTTATCGTTGACGTAGACCATGTATTCGCCGAACATCTTGCGGTAACGCAGCCCGCCCGCGCCGTGCAGGCGCTCGCAGACGTATTCGATGTAATCCTTTGTTGTTGCCATATTCTCACCCCCTGCTTTTATGATATCAGCGCGGCGCGGTCTGTGCAAGTGTTCAAACAGGTGCGGACGGCGCAAAAATTTTCAAAATACCTATTGACATTGTATGTTTATCGTCTTATAATCCTATCAACTTGATAGGATTACGGAGTTGTCCGATCGGACGGACACAGAAACGAGGGCAAGCAGCATGAAAAACGAAGCACTTTTAGAGGTCAAAAGCCTGCACGTCAGCGCGGGGGGAAAGGAGATCCTTCACGGCGTTGACCTCACGGTCGGGCGCGACGAGACACACGTTCTCATGGGGCCGAACGGCACGGGAAAATCCACGCTCGGCTACGCCGTCACCGGCAATCCGGTCTACACCGTGACGAGCGGCAGCATCGTCTTTGACGGCGAGGACATCACTGACCTGCCGGTCAACGAGCGCGCCAGGCGCGGCATCTTCCTCTCCTTCCAGAACCCGCTGGAGGTGCCGGGCGTGACCCTCAGCGCCTTCATCCGCAGCGCGCTGGAGCAGAAGACCGGCGACCGCCTGCGGCTTTGGGACTTCAAAAAGCGCCTGAAGGAGACCATGAAGCTGCTGAGCATGGACGAGAGCTACGCCGAGCGCGACCTGAACGTGGGCTTTTCCGGCGGTGAGAAGAAGAAGGCCGAAATTTTGCAGATGCTCATGCTCGAGCCCAAGCTCGCCATCCTCGACGAGACCGACTCCGGTCTCGACGTGGACGCCGTGCGCACGGTGTCCGAGGGGGTGCGGCTCTTCCGCGAGCGCACGCACGGCTCGCTCCTCATCATCACGCACTCCACGCGCATTTTGGAGGCGCTGCACGTCGACGCCGCGCACGTCATGGAAAACGGCGTCATCGTGAAAAACGGCGGGGCCGAGCTGGTCGAGGCCATCAACGAAAAGGGCTTTGGCAGCCTGAAGACCGAGTAAGGCGGTGGCATCGGCATGGCAGAGAACAGAGAAAAAACCTATGTTGCGGACGTAGACCGCAGCATTTACGACATCCGCGACGCGGAGCATGACGCCTACCGCATGGAGTCCGGCCTGACGCCGGAGATCGTGGACAAGCTGTCCAAGGAAAAGGACGATCCCGTGTGGATGCAGCAGTTCCGCCTGCAATCGCTCCAGATCTACAACGAGCTGCGCCTGCCCGACTGGGGTCCCTCGCTCGAGGGGCTGGACATCGACCACATCGCCACCTACGTCCGTCCGAACACAAAGATGCAGAACGACTGGGCGAATGTGCCGCAGGACATCAAGGATACCTTTGAGCGTCTGGGTATCCCGCAGGCGGAGCGCAAGTCGCTCGCCGGCGTGGGCGCGCAGTACGACTCCGAGCTGGTTTACCATAATGTCCGCGACGAGGTCGCCGCCGAGGGCGTGGTCTACACCGATATGGAAAGCGCCCTCAAGGGCGAGTATGCCGACATGGTGCGCAAGTATTTCATGAAGCTCGTCACCCCGCGCGACCACAAGTTTGCCGCGCTCCACGGCGCGGTGTGGTCCGGCGGCTCGTTCGTGTACGTCCCCAAGGGCGTACACCTCTCCATTCCGCTCCAGTCCTATTTCCGGCTCAACGCCAAGGGGGCGGGCCAGTTCGAGCACACGCTCATCATCGTGGACGAGGGCGCGAGCCTGCACTTCATCGAGGGCTGCTCCGCCCCGAAGTACAACGTGGCGAACCTCCACGCGGGCTGCGTGGAGCTCTACGTCAAAAGGAACGCGAAGCTGCGCTACTCGACCATCGAGAACTGGTCGAAGAATATGTATAACCTGAACACCAAGCGGGCGCTGGTCGAGGAGGGCGGCACGATCGAATGGGTGTCCGGCTCGTTCGGCTCGCACGTCGGCTGCCTGTACCCCATGAGCATTCTCAAGGGCGACGATTCCCGTATGGAGTTCACCGGCGTGACCTTTGCCGGCGCAGGGCAGGACCTCGACACGGGCGCGAAGGTCGTCCATGTCGGCAAAAACACCAGCAGCTATATGAACACGCGCTCGATCAGCAAAAGCGGCGGCGTGAGCACCTTCCGCTCAAGCGTCGTGGTGGAAAAAAGCGCGAAGGGCGCGAAGAGCGCGGTCTCCTGCCAGTCGCTCATGCTCGATTCCGAATCGCGCTCGGACACCATCCCCGCCATGGATATCAAGACGCGCGACGCCGCCGTGGGCCACGAGGCCAAGATCGGCGCGATCAGCAACGACGCGGTCTTTTACCTGATGAGCCGCGGCATGAGCGAGGAGGACGCCCGCGCGCTGATCGTCAGCGGCTTTGCGGACAACGTGTCCAAGGAGCTGCCGCTGGAATACGCGGTGGAGATGAACAACCTCATCCGCCTTGAGATGAAGGGCAGCATCGGCTGAGCGAAAGGAGCGAACGATATGGAAAAAACGATTTATGTCAACCGTCCCGCTTCGCGCACCTGGAACCGTCTCGGCGTGAACGAGGCCGCCGTCCGCTGGGATACGGACGCGGAAGCGCTGCTCTCGAGCGAGCGTTTCACCGCCGTCTCCGGCGAAAACGCCCCCCTGCGCATCGAGGCCGCGGACGGCGGCGCGGCCTATGGCCGCCGCGTCTATACCGTGACCGCCGAGGCGGGCGCGGAGCTGACCGTCTTTGAGGTCTGCGCCGCCGCGCAGCCCCTTGCCGCAGAGCTCAGGCTCACGGCGGCGGAGGGCGCACACCTTCGCGTCGTGCAGCTTCTGAATCCCGCGCAGGGCGCGTTGCTACGCCACGAGCTGAGCGCACAGCTCGCCGAACACGCGAAGCTCGACCTCATCTCTCTCCAGCTCGGCGACGGCGGCATTTACGCCGACCACAAAATCGTCCTTGCGGGCGACGGCGCGGCGCTGCGCGCCGACCTCGGCTACCTCGCCCGCCGGAGCGACACGCTGGACATTGATCTGACCGTTGAGCAGCTCGGCAAAAGCACCGCGAGCGAGATCCACGCTTCCGGCGCGCTGATGGAGCGCGCGAAAAAGGTCTTCCGCGGCACCATCGACTTCAAACGCGGCTCCGCCGGCTCGGTCGGCAGCGAGAACGAAACCGTCCTGCTCCTCGGTGAGGACGCGGAAAACAAGACCGTCCCCGTTATCCTCTGCGCCGAGGAAAACGTCGAGGGCAGCCACGGCGCGACCATCGGCGAGCTGGACGCGGACACGCTCTTTTACTTTGCCAGCCGCGGCATCGACCGCGCCGCCGCCGAAGCCATTCTCGCCCGCGCCGCCGTGGAGCGGCTCGCGCGCATGGCGGGGGACGAAGTCTTTTCCGCGCGTGCCCTCGGTGCGCTCGCGCAGGTCCTATGTACGAAGGAGGAACGCGAATGAGCACGAATTACAAAGCCGATTTCCCGCTGCTCGCGCAGCGTGACGTCGCCTATCTCGACAGCGCCGCCACCGCCCAGCGTCCGCAGTGTGTGCTGGACGCGGAGCGGGAGTTCTATACGCGCCACAACGCCAATCCCCTGCGCGGGCTCTATCCGCTGAGCATCGAGGCGACCGAAGCGCTCGAGAGCGCCCGCACCGCCGTCGCCCGCTTTCTCGGCGCGGCGCAGAGCGAGGAGATCGTCTTCACCCGCAACACGACCGAGGGACTGAATCTCGTGGCTTACAGCTACGGGCTCAGCCATGTCAAGGCGGGTGATGAGATCCTGATCTCCACCATGGAGCACCACAGCAACATCCTTCCCTGGCAGATGGTCTGCCGTCAGACCGGCGCGCAGCTCAAATTCATGGAATGTGAGCCGGACGGCAGTCTGGACCTCAACAAGGTCGAAGCGCTCATCACGGCAAGGACAAGGATCGTCGCGCTGCAGCAGGTCTCGAACGTGCTCGGACGCGAATACCCCATCCGCGCGGTCGCGGAGCTGGCGCACCGCGTGGGCGCGGTGCTGGTGGTGGACGGCGCGCAGAGCACGCCGCACCTGCCGGTCCATGTGCAGGAGCTGGGCGCGGACTTCCTCGCCTTCTCCGGCCACAAGCTCTACGGGCCCATGGGCATCGGAGCGTTGTACGGGCGGCGCGAGCTTTTGGAGGAGATGCCGCCGTTCCTCACGGGCGGCGAGATGATCGAGTCCGTCACGCGCGAGGGCGCGGTGTTCGCCGAGGTACCGCATAAGTTTGAGGCCGGCACCGTCAACGCCGCGGGCGCGTCGGGTCTGCACGCCGCCATCGACTATGTGGAGCGCGTCGGCTTCGACACCATTCACGCGCGCGAGCTGTCCGTCACCGCCGACGCCCTCGCGCGGATGCGCGCGCTGCCGCACGTCCGCATCCTCGGCTCGGACCAGGCGGAGGAGCACAACGGAATCCTGACCTTTGTGGTGGACAACGTCCACCCGCACGACGTGAGCGAGCTGCTTGCCGCCGACGGCGTGGCCGTCCGCGCGGGGCATCACTGCGCCGAGCCGCTCCACCGCTTCCTCGGCTATCACGCCACGGTGCGCGCGAGCTTCGCATTCTACAACGACAAAACCGATGTGGACCGGCTGATCGGCAGTCTCTCCACCGTCAGGGGGCGTATGGGCTATGACGACTAATCCCTTCTACAACGAGATCCTCACCGAGCACAACGTCCGTCCGGAGTTCAAGCACGATCTGCCGGACGCCGATCTCGTGCTCGACGGCGTGAACCCGAGCTGCGGCGACGAGATCCGGCTCAAGCTCAAGCTCGATGGCGATACCATCGCCGACGGGGCCTTTGTCGGCGACGGCTGCGCCATCTCGCAGGCCTCCACCGATATCATGCTCGGCATGATCGTCGGCAAAAGCCGTGAGGAGGCTCTGTGGCTCGGCGACCTCTTTCTGCGCATGATCCGCGGCGAGGCGAGCGAGGAGGAGATCGACAGCCTTGAGGAGGCCTCCGCCCTGCGCGACGTCTCCCACATGCCCGCGCGCGTGAAGTGCGCCATGCTCGGCTGGCGCACGCTGCGCGAGGCGCTGGGCGAAAAAGCCTCCTCCTGAGCACAAAATACAACGCGATTTTTGCGATATGTCTTGCAAAGCCGCGCGGGAATGCCTATAATAGAGCATACCTGCGCGGCTCTCTTGCATCCGCCGCGCAGAGACTACAACGTTTTGAAGAGGTAAATTGGAATGAAAAAGCTACTCTCTGTGCTGCTGTGCGCCGTCATGGTGCTCAGCCTTGCCGCCTGCGGCAAGAAGGACGACGCGCCCATCGACGATGCCGGCAACGGCGGCGACGCCGACGGCCTGACCGTCGCGCTGGTCGTGGCCGGCAAGCTCGGCGACCGCAGCTTCTACGACTCCTCCAAGGAGGGCCTGGACCGCATGGTCGCCGACCTCGGCGTGACGCCCATCGTCATCGAGTGCAACAACGAGAACCACGACATTCAGATGAAGAACGCCGCCGAGAAGGCGAACATCGTCGTCTGCGTCGGCTGGGAGTTCTACAACGTCGAGACCATCGCGCCCGACTATCCCGAGGTCAACTGGATCTGGGTCGATAACGCCACCAGCGCGCCCGTTTCCAACGTGCTCAACATCACCTACGCCCAGAATGAGGGCAGCTTCCTCGCGGGCTACATCGCCGCCGCGGTCTCTGAGACCGGCGTGGTCGGCGCGGTCGGCGGCGAGGACGCCGACACCATCAACGACTTCATCGTCGGCTACACGCAGGGCGCCGAGTATTACGGCACTGAGAACGGCAAGGCGATCAGCGTGGTGAAGAACTACTCCAACACCTACGACGATCCCGCCGTCGGCAAGGACTGCGCCATCGCGCTGAACGACCAGGGCGCGGACGTCATCTTCCAGATCGCCTCCGCCTGCGGTGACGGCGTGTTTGAGGCCGCCAAGGAGAAGGGCTTCTACGCCATCGGCGTGGACAGCGACCAGAAGTACATCGACCCCGAGGTCATCATCTGCTCGATGAAGAAGGAGGTCGGCAGCTCCATCTATGACGCCGTCAAGGCCTATCTTGCGGGCGACAGCCGCTTCGGCACCACCTGGACCGCCGACATGGCGACCGGCTACGTCGGCATCGGCTACGGCGACAGCGGCATGACCCAGCAGGTCCCCGACGAGGTCAAGGCCGCCGTTGAGGAGCTGGCCGCGAAGATCGCCTCCGGCGAGATCACGGTCGATACCACGCGCGCGTAAGCACCTTCCCTTTCCTCAACCGACAGCAACCCTTGCGGCGCGGCAGAAGCCGCGCCGCTTCCTCTATTCCAAAGAAAGTGAGGTAACGAGCCTTGCAGGAAAATGCAGTCGAATTCCGCCATATCTCCATGGAGTTCCCCGGCGTGCTCGCCAATGACGACGTATCGCTCGACATCCGGAAGGGCGAGGTCTTTGCCCTCGTCGGCGAGAACGGCGCGGGCAAGACCACGCTGATGAACATTCTCTACGGCATCCACGAGCCGACGAACGGTGAGGTACACATCCGGGGGGAAAAGGTCGAGCGCTTCTCGCCCAAGACCGCCATCTCCATGGGCGTCGGCATGGTGCACCAGCACTTCATGCTCGTGCCCAGCTTCACCGTGGCGCAGAACATCGTCATGAGCCGCGAGCCGCGCAGGCTCGGCGTGCTCTTTGACAACAAGGCCGCCGAGGCCGCCGCGCAGAGGCTGGTGGAGGAGTATGGTCTCGTGGTCGACCCCGCCGCCGTGGTGCGTGAGATCGGCGTGGGGCTTCAGCAGCGCGTGGAAATTCTCAAAACACTCTACCGCGGCGCGGACATTCTCATTCTGGACGAGCCGACCGCCGTTCTCACCCCGCAGGAAACGGACGAGCTGTTTGCCGTCATCCGCCGCGTGGTGCGCGAGCTGGGCATGACGGTCATCATCATCACGCACAAGCTCTACGAGGTCATGGCGATCAGCGACCGCGTGGGCGTGATGCGCAAGGGAAGACTCATCGGTGTGGAGAACACCTGCGACGTGGACGAAAAAAAGCTCGCCTCGATGATGGTCGGCCGTCCGGTGCTCTATGACCGGCTGGAAAAGGCCGGCGAAGCGGGCGCGGAGCAGATCAAGGTCTCCTACCTCACCGTCTGCGACGACCGCGGCCTGGTCGCCGTGGACGGTCTGAGCCTGTCCGTCCGCGCGGGCGAGGTGCTCGGCATCGCCGCCATTGAAGGCAACGGCCAGAGCGAGCTTCTGGAGGCCATCACCGGTATGCGCCGCATTGAGCGCGGCACGGTGGAGGTCTGCGGGCAGAACGTCACCGGAAAAACGGCGGGCGAGATCCGCGCCGTCGGTCTCTCCCACATTCCCGAGGACCGTCTCGCCACCGGCGTGAGCCGGAGCGCGAGCGTGACGGACAATCTTCTCATGGGCAAGCAGCGCGATCCGGCCTTCAGCGGCTTCGCATTCCATCAGCGGCGCAGCTCCATCGAGCGCTACGCGGAGGAGGTCTATGAGAAGTTCGACATCCGCGGCGCGGGCATCGACACCGCCGTCGGCTCCATGTCCGGCGGCAACATGCAGAAGGTTGTCGTCGCGCGTGAATTTTCGTTCGATTCCCCTGTGCTCATCATCGCCCAGCCCACACGCGGTGTGGACGTGGGCGCCATCGAATTCATCCACACCCGCATCATCGAAAAGCGCAACGCCGGCTGTGCCATTCTCCTCTGCTCGGCCGACCTCGACGAGGTGTTCCGCCTGTCCGACCGCATCATCACGATGTACGAGGGGCACATCACCGGTGAGTTCCGCACGAATGACATCACCAAGGATGAGATCGGCTGGTACATGACCGGCCACCGCGAGGGAAAGGAGGCGGCAAAAGCATGAAAAAGCTCGCAGGCGCGGTGAACTGCCGCTATCTGCTCTCCCTGCTGCTCTCGATCCTCTTCGCCTTCCTCATCGGCGCGGGCATCCTCGCCGTCTCCGGTTTCCATCCGCTCGAGGCCTACGGCGCGATGCTCTCCGGCGCGTTCGACAGCGCGCGCCACATCGGCGACTTTTTGGAGTACGCGATGGTGCTGTGCGTGTGCGGCCTTGCCTGCGTGCTCGGCGCGCGCGTCGGCATCTTCAACGTCGGCGGCGAGGGTCAGCTGCTCCTCGGCGCGATCTTCGCCGCGCAGGTCGGCGTGTGGATGGACGGGCAGCCCCGCTTCCTTGTCATCGTCTGCGCGGCGCTCGCCGCAATGGCGGTCGGCGGCCTGTACGCCTTTCTCCCCGGCGTTTTGAAGGTGAAGGTCAAGGTCAACGAGGTCATCACCACCATCATGCTCAACACCATCGCCGCCTACCTCTGCCAGTACCTTGCCAAGGGTCCATGGAAGAACGCCAATAAGAACATGGTCGCCGCGACCGAGCAGCTCGGCGCGCAATACTGGTTCGGCAATGTCATTCCCCGCTCCAATCTCACCAGCGCTGTGTTTGCCGCCGCGGTGATGGCCTTCCTTGTGTGGTATGTGATGGAGCGCACCTCCGTCGGCTACGAAATGCGCATCACCGGTGAGAATCCGCGCTTCGCCTTCTTCTCCGGCCTGCGCACCGACCGGATCGTGCTGCTCTCCATGGTCGTCTCCGGCGCGATGTGCGGTCTGGTCGGTATGTTCCGCGTCTACGGCGTGGAGCATCTTTACCGTGACAGCGTGAGCAAGGATTACTACTTCGAGGCCCTGATGGTCGCCATGATCGCGCAGTATAAGCCTGTGACCGTCATTCTCCTCTCGCTCTTCTTCGCCGTGCTGAAGATCGGCGCGCAGGGCATGGAGCTAATCGGCATCCCCTCGCAGATCTACCTCATCATTCAGACCGTTATCATCTTCTGCATGGCCGCCGAGAGCGGCATCACCCGCTCGCTCACCGCGGCGCACGAGCGCCGCAGAGCCAGGCGCGCCGCCGAAGAACGCTTAAAGGAGGAACTGAAACATGGATGACTTTTCCGCGATCCTCGCCAGCATTTTTTCCTCCGGCACTTTTAACGAGATGCTCCGCCGCGCCACGCCTGTGGCGCTCGCCGCCATCGGCGGCTCGCTCACCGAGCACGCCGGCATCATGAACATCGGCATGGACGGCATGATCCTCATGGGCGCGTTCTTCGGCGTGTTCGGCAGCTATCTCTTCACCTCCGCCTGGGGCGGCGTGGGACTGGTGCTTGTCATGGGACTGCTCGTCGGCCTGTTCTTCGCGCTTTTCGTCGTGAAGTTCCGCTCGGACGAGTTCATCATCGGCTGCGCGCTCAATACCTTCGCGCTCGGTCTCACGACCTACCTCTCCCGCTCCGTGTTCGGCACCTCCGGCGCGAAGGGCTTCCCTTCTCTGCCGACGGTAAACCTTCCGCTGCTCGATAAGATCCCCTTTCTCGGCGCGGTGCTCAACGGCCATTCGCTGTTTGTGTATCTCACCTGGCTCTTTGTCCTCGTGCTGTGGGTGTTCATCTACAAAACGCCCTACGGCTTCTGGCTGCGCGCAAGCGGCGAAAAGCCCGAGACGCTGCGCACCGCCGGCATCGAGCCGGAAAAAATGAAGTGGCTCGCGAGCATCCTCTGCGGCGTGCTGTGCGCGCTCGCAGGCGCGCACCTGTCACTCGGCTACCTCAACGGCACCTTTGCCGAGAATATGTCCAACTCCCGCGGCTACATCGCCTTTGCCTGCGTCATCTTCGGCGCGGCAAATCCCGCCAAGGCCTACCTCGCGGCGCTGATGTTCGGCTTCTTCGACGCCATCGGTCTGAGATTGCAGGACTACGTCAGCTCCGACCTCACCGGCATCATCCCCTACGCCATCACCATCATTATGATGGTCTACGTCGTGGTGAACGCTCAGCGTCGCCGCCGCCACGCGGCGCAGCAGCAGCTGAGCCGCCGTGCGCGGAACTGAACGCACATCGGAGGCAGCTATGCAGCAAGGTATTTTTGAAAAAAGCATCACCGTCACACCCGACTACTGCGACGCCGCGGCGCAGCTCTCACCCCTCGCGGCCTTCACCATCTTTCAGGGCATCGCCGCCCAGCATGCCGAGCTCATCGGCGTCGGCGGCGCGGCCATGGCGAAGCGCGGCGAGTTCTGGCTGACCGTCCACACGCGTGTGGACTTTCTGCGGCGCGCAGGTCTCATGGACGAGCTTACCGCCGCAACGTGGCCGGAGCCGTGCGACGGCAGGGCCGTGCGCTGCTACCGCAGCTACAGTCTGCACCGCGGCGGCACGCTGCTCGCCCTCGGGCGCACACAGTGGGCCGTCCTCGGTCCGGAAAAGAAGCTGATGCCGTTCGCGCAGACCGGCTTTCCCGCCGATTTCCCGTTCTCCGACCGCACCGGCATCACCGATCCCCCCACCCGCTTCACAGACGACCTGACGCAGGAGAATTTCGTGCGCGGCTATACGGTCCGCCCGACGGACATTGACTTCGGCCGTCACATGAACAACGTCGCCTACGTCCGCGTGCTGCTCGACTGCTTCTCGGCTGCCGAGCTGGCCTCGGGCCGCATCGCGTCGATGGAGGTCCACTATGCCGCCCCCTGTCTGGAGGGCGAGGATCTGGGCGTCTACTGCCGCCGTGAGGAGAACGGCTGCCGCCTCGCCATCAAAAAGGCGGACGGCAAGGCCGCCGTGCTCGCCGCGGTGAAGCTCCGCTGAAGCAGCGCTTCCGCTTGTCGAAAAAGCCTCGCAGAGTTTCGCGTCCGCAGACGCGAAAGCGGTATGATCCGTTTTCTGCCGCGACCTGTGCGTGGCAGAAAACACTTTGCGCGGAGTGAGCGTCGAATTGTCCGCCGACAGCGGACAACCGAGGCGCAGAACGCAGCGAAGCCTTCTCGAAAAAGTGGCAGAGCCACTTTTTCGACAGCCTCAAGCGCCGCGGTCGGATGACCGCGGCGTTTGCCGTTTTCCTATTCTTCCTTGCCGTAGAGCCAGGTGCAGCCCTCGTTCACGCTGTCGACCGCTTTGCGGTAGGCCCCGAGCACGCCGGGCGCGGGATGCACGGGATGCTTGATGTGTCCCAGCCGCTCCGCGATCTCCTCGTCGCTGACCTCAAGGTGGATGGTGTGTCTGTCGATGTCGATCTCGATCATGTCGCCGTCGCGCACTGCGGCGATGGGGCCGCCGTCCCACGCCTCGGGCGAGACGTGGCCGATGCAGGGGCCGCGCGTCGCGCCGGAGTAGCGCCCATCGGTGACCATGGCGCAGCTCGTGTGCAGGCCCATGCCGACGAGCATCGCGGCGGGAATGGACATCTCGCGCATGCCGGGACCGCCCTTGGGACCTTCGTAGCGGATGACCAGCACATCACCGGGCTTGATGGACTTCTCCGTCATGGCCGCACGCAGGTCGTCCTCAGAGTCGAAGCAGACCGCGGGGCCGCGGTGGTGGAACATCTCGGGCACCACGCCGCTCTTTTTCACGATGCAGCCGCCGGGGGCAAGGTTGCCGTGCAGCACGGCGAAGCAGCCGTCGGGATAGAGCGGCTCGTCGGCCGTGTGGATGATCTCCGGGTCGATCCTGCGGCGGAAGCGGGCGAGGAACTCGCCCACCGTGCCGCCCGTCGCCAGACGCGCGTCGGGGTCGAGATAGCGCTCGATGGCCTTCATCGTCGCGCCCACGCCGCCGGCCTTGTAGTAATCGTACATATTGAATTTCGAGGACGGCTTGAACTTCGCAACGCAGGGCACGTCGCGCTGGATCTCGTCAAAGGCCGCGAGGTCCATCGGAATGCCCATCACGCGCGCGAGCGCGCAGATGTGGAGCTGGGCGTTCGTCGAGCCGCCGGTCGCGGCGACGTGGCGCAGACCGTTCTTGAGGCTCGCTTCGGTGACAATGTCGGAAAAGCGCACGCCCTCCTTCGTGAGCGTGACGATACGCTCGCCGACGTCGCGCGCCTGCTTGTACTTGGCGGACGAGCAGAAGAGCATAGTCGTGCTGTCGATGGGGCAAAGGCCGATGACCTCGGCGAATACGCCCATGGTGTTGGCGGTGCCGTACATCGAGCAGGTGCCGCAGGAGAAGCAGATGTTCTCGCGGAAGCGAGTGAAGGTCTCCTCGCTGATGGCGTCAATGTTGCGCTGGCCGATGGATTCCTTGAGGTCGGGCGTGACATAGGTGCCCTCGTCCGCCTCGTAGGGCAGCATACTGCCCGCCGTGAGGAACATACAGGGCTTATTGAGTGCCGCGGCGGCCATGAGCATACCGGGCACGATCTTGTCGCAGGAGCACAGGAACACCAGACCGTCGAAGCCGTGGGCGCTCGCCATCGCCTGAATGCTGCCGGCGATCAGGTCGCGCGAGGGCAGGATGAAGTGCATCCCCTCGCCCTGCGCCATGCCGTCGCAGGGAGCGGGAACGTTGAACTCCGCCGGCGTACCGCCGGCCGCCCACACGCCCTCCTTGACGTAGCCCACCAGCTCCTTGAAGGCGCGGTGCCCGGGGTTGACGTCCGTAAAGGAATTGACGATGCCGATGACAGGCTTTTCCAGGTCCTTTGTGCGGTAGCCGCAGGCGTTCATCAGGCCGACGTAGTAGCCCTCCTGCGGGTTCGAGGGAGTGCGGTTCCCCTTCCAGCTTTCCATCGTGTTTTCCTCCGTTTCTCCGTTCGTCTTATCGGTTGTCCCCATTATAACGTGGCTTTGCTTAAAAGAAAAGCAGAAATTCTAACAGCTTATTACAAGAAAAAACTTGAAATGTAGCCCGATTTTCGGTATGCTTTAGAAAAACGATCGACCGGAGGAAGCCGCCATGACGACCAGCTTTCAGATGTTCCTGCTCGCGGCGCGCGAGCTGAATTTTTCCCGTGCGGCGGAGCTTGCCTACGTCACGCCCCAGTGCCTGAGCGACCACATCCGGCGCATCGAGGAGCACTACGGCGTGACGCTCTTTGCGCGCAGGCCGAAGCTGCGCCTGACCGCCGAGGGCGAGACGATGCTGCGCTACCTCACGCGCATCCGCGCGCTGGAGGGCGACATGGAAAACGAACTCGCCGACGTCAGCAGCGGCGTGCGCGGTACGCTGCGGCTCGGCCTGCCGACCACGCGCGGCGCCATCCTTCTTCCGCAGACGGTCACACAGTTCCGCCGGCAGTTCCCCCATGTGGAGGTCGAGGTGCAGCTTGCCGACACACGAAGCCTGGAGGCCCTGCTGCTCGGCGGAACGCTCGACCTCTTTCTCGGTGTGGACGCTTCACAGCACGCGCTGTTCCGGCGCGAGCCGCTGTGCCGCGAGCCGCTGTACCTCGTGCTCTCCCGCCGCGCGATGGCGTCCCGGTTCGGCGAGCGCTATGCCGCCGTGCGCGCGGATTTTCTCCGCCGCGGCGCGGACCTGACGCAGCTGCGGGACGTACCCTTTGTGCAGGGGCACGACAGCAGCACGACGACCGAGGCTGTGGAGCAGCTTCTGCTGCGGCAGAGCGCCGCGCCGGATATTCCGGTCCGTGTGAGCAGCTTTGACCTGCACATCGACCTCTGCCGCACAGGCGGCTACGCTACGATCTGCTCGCGCTCGCACCTGCGCCGCGTGATAGACCGTCCCGACGCCGGTCTGGAGGTCTACGCGATCCGCGGCACGCAGCGGACGCTTGAGGTCGAGCTCATCGCACACCGCGACGCGCAGCCCCTCGCCTACCGCACCGCCTTCGCGCGGCTGCTTTCGGAGCACGCGCTGGCCGAGGACGCCGCCATCTGCGCATGGCTGCGGGAAAACGGCGTCGGCGCTCCGTAAGCCGAACAGGAAAAGGCAGCGGCCTTCATGGCCGCTGCCTTTTCCCTGTAAGAGAGATCAGCGTATGCTGGGGAAGTTCTTAGTACGCGGTGGTCATGGCGCCGTCGACGCAGATGACCTGACCGGAGATCGCGCTGTTCGCGGGGGAGCAGATGAACACCACGGAGCGGGCGTACTCGTCCGCCGTCTGGTAGCGCTTCTGCGGGAAGCTCGCGGCATCCTTCGTGTTGTACTCCTCGAGCGTGATGCCCGCCTTCTCCGCGCGGATGGTATTGAGGTACTTGATGCGGTCGGTGTAGATACGGCCGGGACCCATGGTGTTGACCATGATGTTGTATTGACCGAACTCGCGCGCCATCGTCTTGCTCATGCCCACCACGCCCATGCGGAACGTGTTGGAGAGAATGAGATTATCCAGCTCCTGCTTGATGGAGGACGAGGTGGAGTTGACGATGCGTCCGCCGCCGCCCTGCTTCATGTAGGGCAGCGCCGCGCGGATGGCGGTGGTGTAACTGTACAGACACTTCTGATAGCCGTCCGCCCAGTCGGCCTCGGTCAGCGCCTCGAAGCTGCCGGCCTTGGGGCCGGGGCAATGGTTCACGAGGCCGTAGATGCCGCCGAGGTCCTCCGCGACCTTGTTGATCATCGCGGCGATGCTCTCGTTGTTGAGCACGTCGTACATATACGCGTAGGGACGGTTGCCGGTCTCCTTCTCGATGTCGATGACCGCCTGATCGAGCTCCGCCTTGAACGCCTCGCTGGTGCAGACGACCACCTTCGCGCCCTCGCGGGCGAACTCCGTGGCGATGCCCTTGCCGAAGCCGGACGCGCTGGACATACAAACGACGACCTTATCCTTCAAACCCAGATCCATGATAATTTCCTCCTGATATCTTAATATTTTTGACCGTTTTCAGTGCAGCTTGAGATCCACGACGGGATTCTTCAGCGGCTCCATCTCAAAGCCGTCCGGGCCGACGATGCGGCATTCGGCAATGTCGCCGTCCTGAATGTGGAACGCGCGCGGGGTGCCGGTGGAGAGCACGTCGCCGGCGTACCAGCCCTGGATGCTCGAGTGCAGGGAGACGAGGCGGGACGGAACGTGCGTCATGTGATCGACCGTGTTCTTCGCGTGGATCTCTCCGTTGTGGACGCTCTGAACCTCAAGCTTGAGGACGTCAGGCACCTCGTCGGGCGTGACGAGCTGGGGGCCGAAGGAGAAGAACGTCGGGAAGTTCTTCACGATGGTCAGGTAGCGGGGATTGCCGGGCACAAAGTCGTTGCCCTTGAGGATGGATTCCTCGGTCATATCAAGGATCGTGGTGTAGCCGACGATGGCGCTCTCCCACTCCTCCTCGGGAACGTCGCGGCAGTCACGGCCCATGATGATGCCGAGCTCCGCCTCCGCCGTGGTCTTCTGCGCTTCCTTGAGCTTGGGCAGCAGAATGTCGTCATTCGGGCCGATGAGGGTATCCGCCATCTTGAAGAAGCTGCCGGGGAAGCCCGTGGGCGCGGCGTTGCCGATGTCCTTGGCGTGGTCGGCGTAGTTCAGGCCGATGCCGAAGATGCGCTTGGGGTTGCGGTAGAGCGGGGCGTAGACAACCTCCTCCGTCGGCACGACGCCGGGGATGGTCTCAAGCTCCTCCTTGCCGCCCTCGTTGTACCACTTGGTCAGGCCGGGGATGTGATTGGCCTGAATGAGGCTCATCATGTCCTCCTTCCAGCCCGTGCCCTTGTAGGCGTTGAGCGCGGCGACGGGCAGGATGCCCTTCTTGGTGACGATGCCGGCGACCTCCGCGCCGTGCAGCTTGATCGTTGCGAGTCTCATGGTTGTTTTCCTCCTCTTAATATTGTTCAGACGATGCGGCCCACCGGCTCCTTGCCGGCAAGCACCGCGTTGATGTTTTCGGCTGCGATCTTGGAAACACGCGTGGCGGATTCGACCGTTGTGGGCGCGTAGTGCGGCGTGACAATGACGTTCGGCAGCTTAAAGAGCGGGCTGTCCGGCGCGACCGGCTCGGGGTCGGTGACGTCAAGACCGGCGCCGGCAAGTCTGCCGCTCTCCAGCGCCTCAATGAGCGCGGTCTCGTCCACGATGGGGCCGCGGGCGCAGTTGATGAGCAGCGCGGTGGGCTTCATCAGCGCAAGCCGCTCGCGGTCGATGAGCTTGCGCGTCTCGTCGGTGAGCAGACAGTGGAGCGTCACAACGTCGGCGCGGCGCAGCAGCTCGGAAAGATCGTCCACCTTTTCGACGCCCTCGGGGACCTCGCTGATGTAGGGGTCGTAGACGATGGCGTGCATATCCAGACCGTCCTTGCACATGTGCAGGACGTGCTTTCCGATGCGGCCCATGCCGATCAAGCCCAATGTCTTGCCGGTCATTTCGATGCCGGGGGCGTGGTTCTTCGCGGCAAAGCCGATCGTGCGGTACTCGTTGGAAACGGGAATGATGTTTTTCGCCAGCGTGAGCATCAGGGTGAAGGCGTGCTCGGCGACGGAAAGGCTGTTCGCGTTCGGGGTGATGGTCACGGCGACGCCGTGGCTCTTGCAGTAGTCGAGGTCGATATTGTCGTAGCCCACGCCATGCTTGGAGACGATCTTGAGGTTCTTCGCCGTCGCGAGCAGCGAACCGGGCAGCTCGATGATGCGCACAAGCACGGCGTCCGCGTCCACGATCTCGCGGCGGATGATATCCATGTCGCGGTCGGCGTAAACGACGGTGTGGCCCGCCGCGGTCAGCAGCTCAGGCCCGATGGGGTGGACCGATTCGGTGATGAGAATTTTTGCCATGATGCTTCCTCCTTTACAGGCTCAGGCCGTAGGGCTTGCCAAGCTTCAAAAGCTCCTGATAAACGGGCTCCTCCACCTCGATGCCGTTGGCCTCGTTGGCCGCGCGCTTGTTGGCCTCCAGATCGCCGGGCATCAGGATCTCCTGCACGCCGGGCGCCTTCTTCAGCGCCTTGATCTCCGCGGACATCTCGCTGACCTTTTCCTTAAAGGTCTCAAGGTCGGTGAAGTGGGAAACGTCGATGGCGCCCATGAAGTGGCCCACGCCCTGCGGGCCGGTCATTTCATAAAGGCCGGTAAGGTGGTTGCCGAAGCCGCCGCCGGAGAGGATGCCGCTGGCAATGTCGATCATAATGGCGATGCCGCTGCCCTTGGGGCCTCCGAAGGGGGTAAGCATTCCCTTGCGGCCCTCCGCCGGATCAGTGGTGGGGTTGCCGTCCTTGTCCAGCGCCCAGCCCTCAGGAATGGACTTGCCCAGCTTCTGCGCCAGGATCAGCTTGCCCAGCGCCACGGTGCTCGTGGCGATATCCGTCACCAGCGGGCGGGTCTTGGTGGGACAGGAGAGAGACAGCGGGTTGGTGCCCAGATACGGCTCCGCCGCGCCGAAGGGGGCCACATTGCCCTTGAGATTGGCGCAGCAAAGGCCCATCATTCCGGCCTCAGCCGCCATCTTGGTGTAGAAGGCCGCGGTGCCGAAGTGGTTGGAGTTGCGCACGGCGGCAAAGCAAACGCCCGTCTCTCTGGCTTTTTCGATGCACTTGGTCATGGTGAACTTAGCCGCCGCCGCGCCCAGCGAGTTACCGGCATCCACCGTCAGGGCGGAGGGAGCCTCCTGCACGATGCGGATGTTGTTATCGGGAGACATGATCCCGGCCTGAATACGCTCCATGTAAATGCTCAGGCGGCTCACGCCGTGGGTGGACATGCCGGTGACCTCCGCATCCACCAGCATTTCTGCCGTTGCTTCGGCGCAAACGCTGTCCACGCCGGAGGCGGTCATCACATCATAGCAGTACTGACGCAGAACAGAAGGAGAAAACTTTGGCATATGAATCACCTTTTTCGTTATTTTTTGGTGTTCTCTTGAACTGCTTTTATCATAGCCCACCGTTTGCCAAAGGTCAAAGACTTAAATTTGACTATCCCTATAGTATTTTTCCTATACCATGCTTGACGGCGCCGTATTTTTTGCTATAATCGAAGAGGAAAACGAGGTGATCTGGATGGTACAGGACCGGAATCCGGAATATTTTCTTGCCATTGCGTCCGAGAAAAGCATTTCCAAGGCCGCGGAGCGGCTGCACATCTCGCAGCCCTATTTGAGCCAATACGTCATCCATCTGGAAAAGGAATTCGGCGTCCGCCTGCTCGACCGCACCAAGTCGCCGCTGGCGCTGACCGCCGCCGGCAAGGTCTACGCCAACTACCTTGAGGACAGCTCGCAGCTCTATGAGCAGCTTTTGCAGGACTTCACGCGCTTGAACGCCAGCCGCCGCCAGACGCTCCGCGTCGCCATGAGCAACTGGCGCGCCAGCACGCTCCTGCCGAGCATCCTGCCCGCCTTTTCGCAGGAGCATCCCGAGGCCCATCTTGAGCTGCTTGAACGCCCGACGAGCGAGATGTTCCGTCTGGTGGCAGACAACACGGTGGATTTTGCCATCATGAACACCAATCTCAATACGCCCGACTACCTGACCACCGAAACCATTCTCTACGAAAAGATCCTCCTGGTCGGCAACCGCGGCAACCGCGCCGCGCAGGCGCTCGCAGAGGCCTGCCGCGCAGGACAGGAACCGGAGCTCTCCGTTCTCGAGCACGAACGCTTTGTCCTGCTCTATCCCGAGATCCTGCTCGCCATGCGCGTCAACAACTTTCTCGAACGGGAGCACATCACCGTCGAAAATGCGCTCTACACCACCAACGCCACCACGGCGCTGAATCTGACGGCGGAAAACTACGGCTTCTGCTTCGTCAACGAGACCGCCGTCCACAACGCGCCGAACCGCGGCGAGCTGCTCTTCTTCGACCTCGACTCTCCCGACCTTGTCCACCCGCTGAGCGTAGTCTACAAGAAAAAGCGGCACCTTCTGCCCGCCGCCCGCGCCTTTGTCGATGCCGCGCGCCGCTTCCTGCAGTCGCAGTCGTGGCGCAGCGAGTGCGACTGCCGCGTGGAGCACGACCGTCCGGTGTAGCACAGAGAAGCCCGCCTCCGAAGCGATGTCGGAAGCGGGCTTTGTTCATTTCTTCTTCTCACGCGCCAGAATACTGGAATAGAAGCGCTCGCCGAGACGGCTGCTCAGAAGGCCGCGCAGCGCCGTGCGCTGCTCGTCCGTCATGGCCGCGGTCGGCACAAGGTAGAGCTGATCGGCCGAAAGGTAGAGCATGAACACGCTCGAAATTTCTATGGCCGAGGCGAGCTTTGCGAGCGCGACCGTGTTGCGGAGCTTCTTCTCGGGGATCTCGACCGACAGCTTGCCCGCGTCGAAGCGCAGAACGTACTCCGTCCACAGCAGCGACTCGTCGCTCTTGAGGTAGCGCAGCACGCGCTGCTCCTCACGCCCGAGCAGCAAAAGCATCCAGACAAGATAGGCCGCCGCGATATAGATCGGCAGGTAGCTTAGGGGAAAGGTGCCCTGCACGGCAAGCACGGTGTAAAACGCCACCGCCAGCACGACGGCGATGCCCACACGGAAGGTATTGCGGTTTCGCAGAAACATGGCGTAGAGCGACGCCTGCCGAAACACCTTTTTATTGACGCGGTAACGGATCTCCTGAGCTTCCATGGTTTTCCTCTCCTCGCTTGGATTCTTACGCTACAGTATACCGCGCGCCGGGAGCGCGGTCAATGAGAAAATATGAGGGTCCCTTTCCGGGGCCCTCATATTCCATATCCGGTTCGGCGGAGCTTACTTCTGCTCCTGCTTGGCCTTGTGCTTGTTCATGATGAACTTGGGACCTCTCTCCCACTTTTTCACGTTGATGAGAAGCATCACGACAGCAATAGCAAGACCGATCAGGTCGGTCAGCGTGCCGGGAATGAACATCAGCAGACCGCCGGCAATGAACACGATGCGCTCAAGCCAGTTGAGCTTCCACAGCAGCCAGCCCTGGAAGCCGGCGGACATGATGGTGACGCCGATGAAAGCGCTGATGAAGACGGAGATGATCTCGCCGACGCTGCCCTGCATCATCATCGCCGGATTGTAGCAGAACGCGAAGGGCACCATGAAGCCGGCGAAGCCGAGCTTGCACGCCTCGATGGCCGTGGTCATCGGGTTGGTCTTGGCGATACCGGCGCCGGCATAGGCCGCGAGGGCGACCGGCGGGGTGATGGCGGACAGGCACGCGAAGTAGAACACGAACAGGTGCGCCGTCAGCGGGGCAAGGCCGAGCTTGATGAGGGACGGAGCGAGGATGGACGCCGCAATAACATAGGCCGCGGTGGTGGGCAGGCCCATACCGAGGACGATGCAGGTGATGGCGGTGAAGAGCAGGGACGGGAACAGCAGACTGTGCGCCGCCTGGATCATCATATCGCCGAAGATCACGCCGATGCCGGTGATGGAGACCATGCCGACGACGATACCGGCGCAGGCGCAGCCGATGACGATGGACATGGCGCTGAAGCCGGACTTGACCATGGCGCTGGGGATGGTCTTGAGGGTGAAGCGCTTCTTCTTATCGAAGAGCATGACCACGGGCACCGCGCAGGTCGCCCACAGGGCGGAGTAGAGCGGAGAATACTGCGCGATGAGCAGGCAGTAGAGCAGGACCGCGATGATGAGCAGGTAGATCCAGCCGTCCTTCATGACCTCACGGGTCTTGGGGATATCCTTGGGGTCCATGAGGGTGATGTCAGCCAGCTCGGACTGGGTGATAACGGCGACGGCGCAGCCCCAGTAATAGAGCAGCGCGGGAATGACCGCCGCGATGACGATGGCGATGTACTTCTGCTCGGTGAACGCGACCATCAGGAACGCGCCGGAGCCCATAACGGGGGGCAGGATCTGGCCGCCGGTAGAGGCAACGGCCTCAACGCCGCCGGCAAACTGGGGCTTGTAGCCGCGGGACTTCATCAGAGGAATGGTGAACGTGCCGGTTCCGACGACGTTGGCGACGGCGGAGCCGTTGATGGAGCCCATCAGGCCGGAGGCGACGACCGCGCTGAGCGCGGGGCCGGACTTGATCTTACCGGTGAGGGAGATGGCGATGTCGTTGATGAAGTCGGAGCAGCCCGAGGCCTCGAGGAACGCGCCGAACATAACGAACATGAAGATGACCGTGGCGGAAACGCTCATGGTCGTGCCGAACAGACCGTCAAGGTCGGTGGCAAGGAACTTGCAGATACGCTCGAGGGAGTAGCCGCGGTGCGCGATGGCCATGGGCAGGTTCGGGCCGGCGAGCGCGTAGGCGATGAAGATGAGCGCGAGGACCGGCATGATGTAGCCGAGGGTGCGGCGGGCGCACTCAAGGACGATGATGGTCAGGCAGGCGCCCGCGAAGGTCGCCATCCAGGTCGTCTTGCTCAGGCGCTCGGTGAGGTGATGGACCTCGTCCTGCGCCATCCAGACGGAGACCCAGGTGAGGACGACGAGAATCATATCAAACGTGCGGCAGGCGGCGCGGAAGGCCTTGCTGCCGGCGAATTTATCCTTAAAAACGTGCTTGTAAAGGGGCTGGGTGAGCAGGATCAGCGTGAGGGCAAAGCCCAGATGCACGCCGCGCTGCACAGAGTAGTCGAACAGGCCGAAAAAGCCGGTGTAAATATGGAAGGAGGTCATCAGGAAGGCGACGATGGAGGCCATCTTAATAAACTTGTCGCCCTTACCCTCTTCGAGAGTTCTCGCTGCTGCCAGTTCGCTGTCAAGCGAGGCGACGTCGATCTCTTTGATTTCTTTCTTATCGGACATAAACGCATCCTTTCTGTTAAGTGGGGGGTCTTAACGAAACCTTAATGAAAAGGGGGAGCCGGAGTTGGGATGTCCCAACTCCGGCCAAAAAACGCTTTTCGCAGGGACGGTCAGATCGTCCTTTTGATCAAGTTTTCAGAATTCCTCGATTAGATGAGGCCCTGCTCGCTGTAGTACTTCTGGGCGCCGTCGTGCAGGGGGATGGGCATCTGGGTGCAGAGGAAGCTGGGATCGGTCATGTCCTTGAGCAGGGCGTTACCGGCAGCCATCTCCTCGGTGTGCTCGTTCATGGCCTTGCACAGATCGTAGACGAGATCCTCGTCCATATCGGCGGTGACGATGATGAGGCACTTGACGCCGAAGGTGTTGGCATCATAGTCCTGACCGGTGTAGGTGCCGGCGGGGATCTTGGTCTGGATGTAGGCAGCGTTGCCCGCGAGGACCTTGTCGATCTCCTCCTGGGTCATGTCGAGGACCTGGATCTCCTTGGTGGCAGCGAGGTTCAGCTGGCCGCCGATGGGCAGGCCGGCGAAGCCGAAGGCCGCGTCGAGGATGCCGTCGCCGACGGAGTCGGCGCCGTCGCCGAGGCCGAGGTTCTCAAGGCTGGTGTTGCTGGCGTCAATGCCCATGACATCAAAGGCAGCGAGGGTGGCGTTCTCGGTCGCGGAGGCCGCGGGGCCGACGGCAACGCGCTTGCCGAGCAGCTCATTGATGTAGGTCAGGCCGGAGCTCTTGAGAGCCACGCCGCTGAGCACGGAGGTGTAGACCGCGCCGATGACGCGCAGGTTGTCCAGCGCACCGATGTCGGCGAACTTGCCGGTGCCGTTGTAGGCGTTGAGCACGACGTCGGAGGTAGCGACCGCGACGTCGACTTCACCGGTGGAGACGTCCTGGCAGTTCTGGAAGGAACCGGTGGAGGTCTGGGTATTGCACTTCACGCCCTCAACGTTGTTCGTCCAAACCTGAGAGACGGCAGCGCCGGCGGGATACATGGAGCCACCGGTGTCGGCGGTGCCGAAGGTCATAATGACGTTGCCGCGG
>CALDMA010000156.1 GCA_937915075.1 uncultured Oscillospiraceae bacterium | reverse complement strand
CGCGCTTTTCGAGGAAGGCGCCCATGCCCTCCTGCTGGTCGGCGGTCTCGAAGCAGGAGCCGAAGGCCTTCTCCTCGACCACCACGGCCTCGTCCATCGGGAGGTCGAGCCCCTCGTTGATGGCCTTCTTCGCCGCGCGCACCGCGATGGGCGCGTTCGCCGCGATCTGGGAGGCGAGCTTCTCCGCGGCGGCATAGAGCTCCGCGAGCGGATAGACGGCGTTGACCAGGCCGATGCGCAGGGCCTCGTCCGCCTTGATGTTGCGGGCGGTGTAGACCATCTGCTTGGCCATGCCGGGGCCGACCAGGCGCGCGAGGCGCTGGGTGCCGCCGAAGCCGGGGGTGATGCCGAGGCCCGTTTCGGGCTGGCCGAACACGGCGGTATCGGAGCAGATGCGGAAATCGCAGCTCATGGCGAGCTCACAGCCGCCGCCGAGCGCGTAGCCGCCGACCGCCGCGATGGTGGGAATGGGCAGGGTCTCGAGCTTGCGCATCACATCGTTGCCCTGCTTGCCGAAGCTCTCGCCCTCAGCCTTGGTGAGTCCCTTCATCTGCGCGATGTCCGCGCCGGCGACAAAGGACTTCTCCCCCGCGCCGCGCACGATCAGGCAGCGGACGGCATCAAGATCGATGGAGTCGAGCGCCGCGTCAAGGTCGGCGAGCACCTGCGAGTTGAGCGCGTTGAGCGCCTCGGGACGGTCAATGATGAGATACGCGACCGCACCCTGCGGTTCATAGGTCACGAAAGACATGGTATGCCCTCCTTGTTTTTTCTTAATGGGGCTATTATATGCAATTTCCCCGCGTTTTGCAAGAGGAATATCATTTCATTTGAAATTATTTCCAGTTTGGTCACATTTTTTGCAAGAATTGATTCATTTCTAACGATGTAACGCAGTTCCTGCGGCAAATTTCTCTCCGCTGACGGAAAGACTTCATTTTTCTCTTGTGTTATGGCCGCGTTTCCGCTATGATAGGCAGGAAACGAACGCAAAAAGCGAGGTATTTCCCCATGCGAATGAGAAAGAAAAAGAATCTGCTGCCGCGCATGGAGCGCTGCGCGGCGCTGCAGATCAAGGACCCCATCGCGCACCGCGGCCATTGGCGCGAGCTGATGCCGGAGGCCCGCGAGCTGCGCGTGGAGCTGGGCTGCGGCAAGGGACGCTTCACCGCGCTCACCGCCGCCGCGGAGCCCGACGTGCTGTTCGTGGCGGTGGAGATGGTGCCCGACGCGATGGTGGTCGCCATGGAGCGCTGCGCCGCCGAGGGGCTTCGGAACGTCCGCTTTATCGACGCGAACGCGAACATCCTGCCCGAGTTTTTCGCCCTGGGCGAGGTCGACCGCATCTACATCAACTTCTGCGACCCGTGGCCGACGAAGCGCCACGCCAAGCGCCGCCTGACGCACGGCAATTTCCTCAAGCTCTACCGCAAGGTGCTCAGGGACGGCGGGCAGATCCATTTCAAGACGGACAACGCCCCGCTCTTCGCCTGGTCGGTGGAGGAGATCCCGCGCTTCGGCTTCACGCTCTCCGAGGTCACGGACGATCTGCACGCGAACGGCGCCGTCGGCGTGATGACCGACTACGAGGCAAAATTCCACGAGCTTGGCACGCCCATCCACCGTCTGGTCGCCACGATGGTGGATTGGGAGGAGCCGGAGGAAGCGGCGGAGGCTCTGCCCTCGGCGGAGGAGGAATAACAGCCGCGCGACGCGCGGCGTATAGCAAAGGGGGAGGTCTCTTGGTTGAAGAGACCTCCCCCTTTGGAACCCCCAGGGACAACGAGGGGCTACCGCCCCTCGACCCCCGAACCGCTCATATTAAATCAGCTTTCAGCAACCGTATGCGAGTGCATCGGCGCGGCGCAGCCGCGCCTTTTGCCGCTTTCGATCTGATCTGCTCCTTGCGGCCGCTGCCGCTCTGCGGTGGGGACTGAAGGCATCGGCCTTCGGCGACACCGCTTTTTTGCGCGAAAAAGCGGTGAGAAAACGCGCGAGGGGGGCGCACCCCCTCAACCCCGCCATCGGAAGCCTGACAATAGGCCGACTGCACGCGCTGCGCAAAGGAGTGCGTGCAGCTTCTTGTTGCGACTTTCGATTTGATCTGCTCCTTGCGGCCGCTGCCGCTCTGCGGTGGGGTTACGGGACGCTATTTTGCGGAGGCTTCCAAGGCGGTTAAAATTTCTTCGCGCATTTTCTCAAGCTCGCCCTGTTCGAGATGGACGAGAGCGGTCGCTGCGCCCGATGCCAGCGTGATGATTTTCGTCCGATAGGGCGAGCGGGCAAAGTTACGTCCCCGCATGGCTTCCTTTGCCGCGGACAGGGTATCCGCCAAGACCTGCGATAGAAATGCAGGGTCTTTTGCTCCCACATCTCGGGAGAGAAACAGCAGCTTGCTGTGCATTTTCAAATAGCAAAGCTGATAAATCCCCATACCTTACTACCTCCCAATATCTAATGTGAACATTATCTAATGCATTAGTCTATATGTCAAGAGGAATGCTTCCTTAGAATAACACTAATTCATTCACTAATGGGAGCATGAGATATGGTGACATTAAATGCACTGGCACTTTTGGAGCGCAAAGGGAAAACAAAATATTGGTTATATCAGCAGCTCGGTATGAGCTACCAGAACTTCAGCAAAATGGTAAACAACCAAACAAAGTCGATTCGATACGAAAATATCGAGGTGCTTTGTCAGCTTCTTGATTGCACGCCAAACGAGCTTTTTACCTTCACGGACGAGCAATAATAGTCTCGAAACCCCGCCGCAGAGCGGCAGCGGCCGCAAGAAGCAGACCAAATCGAAAGCCGCAATAAAAAACTGCACGCACTCCTTTGCGCAGCGCGTGCAGTTGTTTTATAGAAAGACTTCCAATGGCGGGGTTGAGGGGCTTGCCCCTTGTGTTTCTCTTGGGGTCGCGCAGGGGCGGTTCTCTTCCAAAAGAGAATCGCCCTTGCGAAAAGAAAGAAGGAGGGCATCTGCCCTCCTTTGTTATAAAAAGAGACGCTTTTGCAGCGTCTCTTTTCATTTGCACTTTTTACGCGTTCTTCGCGAGGTCGCAAAGAGCGGTAAACGCGACGGCGTCGTTGATCGCCATCTCGCTGAGCATCTTGCGGTTGATCTCGATGCCCTTGACCTTCAGGCCGTGCATGAAGGTGGAGTAGTTCATGCCGTTCATCTTGCAGGCGGCGGAGATGCGGGTGATCCACAGGCTGCGGAAGTCTCTCTTCTTGAGCTTGCGGCCGGTGTAAGCGTAGGTCAGGGACTTCATCACGGCCTGGTTGGCCATCTTGAAGTGACGGGATTTGTTGCCCCAATAGCCCTTCGCGAGCTTCAGAGTCTTGTTTCTTCTTTTGCGCGTCATCATCGCGCCCTTAACACGTGCCATATTTGTAAGCCTCCTTAAAGCGTATCGTAATTATCTTATTTGTAGGGGATCATCTTGCGGATGGTGCCGGCAACGGTAGCGTCGGCATAGCCGCCCGCACGCAGGTGACGGGTACGCTTGGTGGGCTTCTTGGTCAGGATGTGGCTCTTGAAGGCCTTAGCCATCTTGACCTTGCCGCTCTTGGTCAGGTTGAATCTTTTCTTGGAACCGCTGTGGGTCTTCAGCTTGGGCATGGTAGTTTCTCCTTTTCGTATATTGTGTTACTTCCCGGTCCTGGGGGAAAGGAATATGGACATACTGCGTCCTTCCAGCTTGGGCTCTTTATCCAATGTCGCTACCTCGGCACACTGCTCGGCGAAGCGCACCAACAGGTCTTTGCCGATGTCGGTATGCGCCATCTCGCGGCCGCGGAAGCGGACCGAGACCTTGACGCGGTTGCCGTCGGCAAGGAACTTCTGGGCATTCTTGAGCTTTGTGTTGAAATCGCCGACGTCGATACCGGGCGACATACGGATCTCTTTGATCTCGACCACATGCTGGTTCTTCTTCGCTTCCTTTTCGCGCTTGCCCTGTTCAAAGCGGAACTTGCCGTAGTCCATGAGCT
>CALDMA010000155.1 GCA_937915075.1 uncultured Oscillospiraceae bacterium | reverse complement strand
CTAACGGAGCCGACCCTGACGCAGAAAGCGCTGCACAGGATCGGCTTCAGACCGTCCGGCAATATCTCAGCAAAATCTATTGACAGAAAGGAGACGCATTATGCATGAAACAGACAAAACCAATCTGGAACGGATGCGTGAACTGATCGACCAGCTCACAGAAGCGGATATCGCTTACTACAAAAACGATGCACCCATCATGACGGATCTGGAATATGACCGGCTGACGGAGGAACTCACTTCTTTGGAGCGGGATACCGGGCTTGTACTTTCTGGCTCACCGACACAGAAGGTTTCCGGAGAGATTCTGGAAAGTCTGGCAGAGGTGCGGCATACAAAGCCCATGCTGTCTGCGGGAAAAACCAAATCGATTGAGGATCTGATCCGGTTTGCCGCCGGGCGGGCTGTGATGCTGAGCTGGAAGATGGACGGCCTGACGCTGGTGCTGCGGTATGAGTCCGGGACACTGAAGCAGGCCATTACCCGCGGCCGCGAAGGCATCGTCGGTGAAGATGTGACGCACACGGTTCGTACCTTCCGGAATGTTCCCTTGATGATTCCTACGAAGGAATCATTTGAGGTGCGAGGAGAAGGTGTCATCTCATGGGAGCGCTTCCGTAAGATCAATGCCGATCTGGAGGAACCCTATACCCATCCGCGGAATCTGGCCTCCGGCAGTGTCCGAAAACTCGACGCTGGCGAAGCGAGTAAGCGCAGGTTGGAGTTCTGGGCCTTTGAACTGGTCAGCGATTATCTGGAGCCGAAGAGCAAATTGGCGCAGCAGCAATTTCTGCAGCGTAACGGCTTTTCGGTTGTGCCCTATCTCTTTTTGGATTCTGCGCACAGTGAGCAGGATGTCTGCGACGCTGTCGCGGGCATGGAACCTAAAAAGTTTGCTTATCCGGTAGATGGACTCATCATGGAATATGAGGATATCCGCTATGGCAAGAGCCTTGGGGCCACCGGACATCACGAGAATCGCCTGATCGCGCTTAAATGGGCGGATGAGCTGTATGAAACACGCTTTCGCGGCGTGGAACTGGCCACGACCAGAACCGGCATGGTGAGTATCACAGGTTTGTTCGACCCGGTCAGCATTGACGGTACGCTCGTCAGCCGCGCCTATCTGCACAATCTTGATATCTTCGACGCGTTTCAGTTCGGCGTCGGAGATGAGATCAGCGTGTACAAGGCGAACCTGATCATCCCGCAGATCGCGGATAACAAGACACAGAGCAACACCTATGTACTGCCCATGACCTGCCCCTGCTGCGGCGAACCGCTCACAGTCAGGCACACCACGGGCGGCACACGCCAACTGTACTGTGCCAATCCGCACTGTGCAGCCAAGCTGGTGCAGAAATTCACGCACTTTTGCGAAAAGACCCGGATGGGGATCGAAGGGCTCTCTGCAACGACGCTGGAGAAGCTGATCGGTCACGGCTGGGTACGGAACTTCGGTGACCTCTATGATCTGGAGCAGCACCGCGAGGAGATCATCCGTACCGAAGGCTTCGGCGAAAGGTCCTTTGACCGACTGCAGGCGGCAATCGAAAAGAGCCGTCGCTGCACGCTGGCAAAGTTCATCGCCGGTCTTGGTATCCCAATGGTCGGGCGTCATGCCGGCCGGGATCTGGACAAATACTTCCACGGCTCCTGGGCTGAGTTTGAGGCAGCAATCATCAATGGCTTCGATTTTACCCAGCTGTCGGATTTCGGCGAGACCATGCACAATAACATCTACACATGGTATGCGGATGCGGAAGAGGCAAAGCTCTGGCGTCCGCTGCTGAGAAAAATTCAATTTGAAACAAAGGAGAATCTGACGATGGAAACCACCATGAATAACCCCTTCGCAGGCAAGAGCGTTGTCGCAACCGGAAAGTTGGAGCATTACACCCGCGATGGCATTCAGGAGAAGCTGCTTTCTCTGGGCGCCCATCCGTCCAGCGCCGTGAGCAAAAAAACCGATTACCTGATCGTTGGCGAAAAAGCCGGCAGCAAGCTGGCCAAAGCGCAGCAGTTGGGCGTAAAAACGCTCACTGAGCAGGAATTTGAGGACATGCTGATCTGAAGGGACAGCAAAACGGTTACGGAGCAGGAATTTCCTGCTCCGTTTTCAGTTTGCTGTGCTTTTTCCGCAGAGGGCAAATTGTTTCCTGTAAATTCTCACACAGAGGAGGACACACAATGAGAAGAAAAAAGATCGGAGTCATGGATTTCCGCGGCAGCGTGGATATCACTGACCCATGCTATGACAAGGATGTCTGGTGCCGGATGAACGATGTGAAGATCCGCGAAGGCGAATATGCCTGCTATGTCTGGCGCCATACCGACAAAGGCAAGTACGAGGACGGCACACCGTATTCGTATATGCTGGTCGGCGCCATCGGGATCTACCGAAACGGTGATATCCCGCGCCAGAAAGACATGGAGGAGATCGGCAGCATTGGCGTGGATGCCGGGCTGGCAGGCTTCTTCCACAACAAACCGGATTACAGCGACGAGGCGTGGAGCAAATTCTGCGACAGGATCCGTCATGGTGATGCGTGGCTGACAGAGGACGGCTTTTACAGCTCGTCCGGGTACGGCGATGGGTGCTATGGCGTATACGCCTATAAACAAAACGGCGAGATCACTGCGCTGGAACTCCGCTTTCTTTGAGGAGGACAGGTATATGAGCAGTGAGATCTTCTATGCAAAAGCATTCATTCGAGCAGGTGACCGTTTTATTCCGGTTGCCAATCATGGCTCCTCCAATTGCTACGACTTTGACAGCCGCGGCCGCGAGATCCCGGAACGGCACTGGTCAGTTCTCAGCTATCCCTTCCGCGGTCGTCTGGCCTTCACGGCAGAAGAAATCAAGCAGATCGCAGCGGCGTACGAGGAGGCCAACACAGAAAATCGTGGCGGGACATGTAAAAGCCGAAATCGCGCATTTGAGATAGGTGAATTCGAACGCTGGATACTGGCCGGACTCAAGTCTGCCCACACAGTAGAGGAATATCGCGCATACGGCAATTCCGTTGTCGTTATCGACTATGAACGGAACTGGTCAAAGGCTTCCATTGCTTCAACTGCAGAATTGCTGTCTCTGCTGGAACAGCGGGAGAGCGCCCACATCAGCATCGGCTTTGCCGATGACCGGCATATTTTCTATCCGAAAACATCCGGCAGGAAACAGCCATTTGATTTTAGTGCGCTTGACCGCTACTATGTCCTGCAGTCTGAACAAGGTATCTTTGTTAAACGCAGCAGCCGCCGCGTCTGGGCGACACTGATCGCACAGGCAGAGTGCGTAAAAAAGTTCAGAACAGAGGCCGAAGCGCAAAAGTATCTGGCAGTCAATCACGCGTTTTTCTCCGCGTGTAAATGCGCATTTGCAGTGAAATGCGTAGAAAACAAGGAGGCTGCAAAATGAAGGAAACCAAAGAGGCCCGTTTCCGCCGTGTAGCGGAGGCGCGCGTCAACAAACTTATCCGGATGCTGCGGCTTCTCGGCAACTGTTCCGGAACAAATACCTACGCCTATGACGATGATGCTGTTGAGCAGATTTTCACGGCGCTGCAGGTAGAACTGGACCGGGCACGGGAGCGATTCGCTGAAAACGGGAAACCAGGACGAAAGCGGTTCTCCCTTTCGGACACACCGGTGCCGGACACCACTTCATATCCACACATCACGCTTTCTCTGCCGGATGGCACGCGGCTGCGTGCCGTCACTTATGCAGACGAGACTTATCCAGCCATCAATCTGTATCTTCTGCAGGATGGCAAGCCGGATGAGCTTATCTGCTTTGCAGAATACAATCCGGAGCACAGCCACTGTCATGAGCTTTGCATCGGAGCCTACACTTCCGACAGGGAAGACACACAGTACTATGGGTCATATCGGCCAGAAAGGGAGTCAGAGTATGGAAAAATTGATTGACAAAAGCCGGGCGTACGAAACATACCGCTTTGCATGGGATGATATCGCAAGGCTGCTGTCGGATCAAATCAAGGCGATCCTTGACCACAGGTTTCTTTTGCGGGTATGGCCGGAGGATCAGGGATACTGGGGCGCACGGGCGTTGCACGGCCTGTTTTTGGTCGCTGATCTGAATCGGCTGCTGGATGCCGTACAGGCAGATGCGGAAACCCGCCGGGAAACGCTGCCGGAGGACTCAGAGGCCGTACACGGATTTGGCATGACACTGGGCTCGCTTCTTTTGAAAGCCGCATTACAGGCGGACTGGAACTGCGAGTTGGTTGAGGACGATGCTCTTTGGCTGATCGGTGTTGTCAGCACGGAAACGCGGCCTTACACAGGGAGCGGCCTACTGAGAAAACTCAATGCGGATGCACTGCTGTCGGCAAGAGAGGTCCTGGAGTACCTGAAAGACCATGGCGGCACTGACTGCGCACTCAGTGATATCCGGCTGCGCTATTATACCGCGCACGGGAATGAGCTGTGCTGGCGCTATCCCATCAGCGACGGGATCCACGCCGGTGCGTTTATCCTGGTCACAAAGGACGGCTATCTGAGTCTTCCCTACAACAGCATGGACGAGGAAGAGTATGAGATACTGGTGTTGGACGACGCGGTCCTTCATGATCCGGCGTCACTCTCCACATTTTTGTCAGATTGGGAAGACTTTTCCGCCGACCTGACGGACGCCCTGCGCGAGATGCGCTGCATTCTGGAAGGGGGCGAACGCGATGGCTGTTGCGGCTAAGATCGAGATCCATCTGACAGGAAAACTCCTGCGGCCCGTGCAGCTTGGCTGCCCTGCGTTGATCGCGGAAGCCGGCGGATATCGCAGGACATCGGCAGTCTGTGCCATTCTTCTGGATACCCAAAAAGTAACTGTGATTGAAACACGCAACAGCGTGTATTCCATTCAGAAAGTATGAGGTGCAGCATGAGCAACAATATCGACTGGATCATCCATCTTGCCGCAAACGGTGCTTGCGATGAATGTGGAAAAGAGGAAACTGGCTTCCTGCCCTACGCCTGCAACGCGCATACCCATGGGATGGAGAAGTACGGACATCTGGACTTTCAGATCGTTCTGAGCCTTCCGCCCCGTGAGATTGCGCGGATCCTCAACACATTGGGATGCCGCGTTCAAGACGGAGAACGCTTTTGCCACGGAAGATATGTTTCCGGCATCTATGCAGACTGTGACATCCGCCTGGATGAGTTTCAGGAAACGGGGCGCAAGGTACTGCGCGTGATCATTCCGGATCGGCATTACTGCTTCCCGGAAGACCCGCAGTGCGAAGAGCCATATCGGCTGCAAAGCATGGGCACAGAGGATCTGCACCTGAAAGAGGGGATGTTGTCGTGAAAATTTCCATCTATCAGATCGCAATAGAGCGCGATGCCAATCGCCTTGCGTTTCGGAGTTTGGAACACATGACTTCTGCCGGTGGCGGACGCATCCCCGCAGAACTTTACGACTGCGTCTATACCGGAGAGGTTGCTGCAGAAACATTAGAAGATATCTTTTATATTTTCAATGCGGCACACCCGCTGGGTTACAAGGGGCGGTCACTCTCAGTCTCCGATGTGGTGGAGATATTTCCTGCGTCAGGAGAGAGTGAGTTCTATTTCTGCGAGCCGATCGGATTCAAGCGGATCTGCTTTGAAAAAAGCCGAACTGGACGCTGATCACAAAAGAAATTCGGGCGTTATAGCACAAGCATGAGGAGCCGGAGATCCGGCTCCTCATGCCTTCTAAAAGGAGAATAGCATAATGAACATCGAAGAGGTTTTAGCAACAACACATAGAGTATCCTCTTGTGACAGGATACCCTTTCGCTGCACCTGCTGCGGTGAATGCTGCCGCCATGTCCGGCAAAGCGTCCCTGTGGAAAGTCTGGACGCCTTTCGGCTGACACAGCTGTTGCGGACGCGGAATAAAGAGATCGTCTGCATGGACGATTTCGTTGAGCGCTACACTGAACTCGCCCTGCTGGACGAATGTGGGTATTTCATGCTCATGCTGAAAGTCACCGGTAAAGATGACGCATGTATCTTCCTGCAGGGAAATCGGTGCGTGGTACACAAGGAAAAGCCAAGGACCTGCCGGATCTATCCGTTCGTTGCCGGAATCGGCGATAACGGGCAGCCGGAGTATCTGGTGAGCCGGGAAAAGCTACACCACTTCAAAGGGCCTTCTGTCCATGTGAAGTCATGGATGAAACGATGGTTCACTGCGGAAGACAGGACTTTTCTCCGGCTGGATCTTGGTTCCGCACCGGAGATCGCAAGGCTTATGCGCCGGATCCCCGAAACACGCCGGCAGCAGGCAATGCTCCTGTTCTGGCGATATAAGTATTCTGACTTCAATTTGGAACGGCCGTTTCTCGGTCAGTACGAAAAAAATCTTCAGCGGCTCATCGCTGCCCTATCGCAATTGGCAGAGCAGGTATGATCGGCACAAAACGAATTCTATTTGAAAAAGGAGAAGCAAAATGGATCAGAGATTACAATACATTGCAGAGCATTACGACGATATGTGTATCGGAACAGAGGAGCATTTCCGTTTTCATTGCACCCAGTGCGGGAAATGCTGCATCAACCGGGAGGATATTTTGCTGAATGCAAAGGACCTCTACAACATTTCCAAGGAACTGGGGCTTGCTCCGGCAGATACGGTTGCACAATACGGTGAAGTATATGTGGGAGAGACTTCCCGCGTTCCCATTGTACGGCTCAAGCCGCGTGGCTCTATCAAGCGGTGCCCGCTGCTCAAGGATCGGAAATGCTCTGTCCACAAGGCAAAGCCCACTGTCTGCGCCTTGTTTCCGCTTGGCCGCGGGATCAAACTGGAGGCCGAAAAAGCAGCGGATCCGGACGCGATCGGGCGCGCAGGGATCCAGTATATCATCAACCCCATTGCGTGCGGGGATACCTCCGAAGAACACACCGTACGGGAATGGGTGGAGAGCTTCGGGATCCCCGTCCAAGACGAGGATTTTCTCGCATGGCAGAAGGTACTGCTCAAGGTGCGGCAGCAACTGATCGAACTGGAGAAAATGCTGCCGGAGCAGTCGATGGAGCTGATCTGGTCCATCACATATCAGGCCATGTATCTTGACTATGACGTGCAAAAGGACTTTCGGGAGCAGTTCCAAAAAAATACGGACAGGCTCATTGATGCGCTGGAACATCTGCCCTCCCTGTGGAAGGAGGACAGCCATGAGTGATGACCGCAACCGCAGTCAGATCATCCGCATCGACGCACGCAGCTGTTTTGTGGAAAGCCTGAGCGATGCCTTCGCGATCGGAAAAGCGCATTTTACCTTCGCCTCCTATGATCTCAGCAAGCCGTCCGGTCAGCGGCAGACCAATAGCATTCAGATATACATCGATATTGCCGAGGTGCTGGAGCTGTGCCGAAAGCTGACGGGCGGAGAACTGCGCTATCTGATGCAGAGCAAAAAGAAAAACGGTGACAACACACCGCTCTATCAGTGCCTTGGCGGCACCTCTGCAGAAAAGCTTGCACACTATGGCCGCACACGGGCGGATGGGAAAAGTCTATCGCGTACGGCACAGCTTGTCTGCGGCAGCAAGACGGACCTCCTTTTCGTAGCCGACAGCGGACCCGGAGAGACCAACGCCAAGGGGCTGATTGTCCCACGCTTTGGGAAAAATCCAGAAAACCATGTCTCTGTCAGCATGACCTTTGAGCTGTTCAGCGAATTGATGTTGATGACGCGAACGCATTATCAGGCATGGCTGACCGCACATTATCTGCACGGCTCTGCAAACGCATCGGCACAGCAGGCGCAGCCGGATCCTCCGGTATCTAAGGAAGGCTCCAACACATTCTTTTAAGTGTAGGCACAGTATACCTGCATCTGCCGTCAGGGCATTCACAGAAATCTCTTAACAAAGCATGGGGGACTAAAAATGAAACTCACAATTGATACGAACAAGCTGTCAGGGATCCATGTATCACTGACAGCAGAAGAAGTCATCACTCAGCTGCGCCGTCTGATGCATGCGGAAGATCTGCATGAGAAAGATGGCTGCGTATATCGCGGAGAGAGCTTCCTCTCAAATGGAGCGGAGGATGTGAACGCTGTCCGCGCCATCGAAACGGTGGAGGCATGGCTGCGCAGGCAATATCCGCAGCCGCGCTGATGCCCCGCTTCACAGTCTACCAATGCGAAGGGGAGTCACACATGTGGCTCCCCTTCGGCTAATAGTATAAAAGAAGATTTAAGCCTTTCGTAACAATATTGACTGGTTTGCTTAACAAGTACATGGTATTTTAATACTTGCAAGAGGCAAAACTTCTTTTCATTCAATCTCCTAATCATATACAAAAAGGCTGCCGAAAGGCGGCCTTTTTGTACAGAGAGGCTGAGTGCATTCTTTTTCAGTATGTATTGCTATCGGCCGCAGATGCCATAGCATATGGCTTCTTGAAAAGCTTGAGTGGCAATGTTATAATAAAAAGGATGAGAGGATAAACATATGATATCTTGTGGAGGAGGGCAATGAAGGTGAAGCAAAATGATCCCATGTATGTGATTGACGAATTAGCAGAGCAG
>CALDMA010000154.1 GCA_937915075.1 uncultured Oscillospiraceae bacterium | reverse complement strand
ACGGCGCAGCGGGAGGGAGAGGTGTAGAAGATCTGGCTGGTGGTGCAGGTGCCGCGGCCCAGGAAGCGGGCGTCCTCATAGTGCTCGGGGTTGAACTTGGGATCCAGCATCTTCACCAGGCCGTTGATCTCGGTGGAGCCGTCGGCGGGGTTCTCGTTCAGGTCGCGGACGTTCAGAATGACCTCAGCCATCTTGTGAATGGCGTTGTCGCCGCGCTCGGGAGCGGAGCCGTGGCAGCTGACGCCGTGCATGTCGACGCGGATCTCCATACGGCCGCGGTGACCGCGGTAGATGCCGCCGTCGGTGGGCTCGGTGGAGATGACGAACTCGATCTGGTCGCGCGCGTCCTCGGGGCCCTTGAAGTATTCGTTGACGATGGACTGCCAGCACATACCGTCGCAGTCCTCCTCCTGCACGGAGCCGACGACCATGATCTTGTAGCCCTCGGGAATGAGGCCGAGATCCTTCATGATCTTCGCACCGTAGGTGGCGGAGGCCATGCCGCCCTCCTGGTCGGAGCCGCCGCGGCCGTAGATGACCTTCTCGTCCTCATAGCCCTGATAGGGGTCGTGGGTCCAGTTTTCGATGTTGCCGATGCCGACGGTGTCGATGTGGGAGTCGAGCGCGATGATCTTGTCGCCCGTGCCCATCCAGCCGATGACGTTGCCGAGCTTGTCGAACTCGACCTTATCGTAGCCGAGCTTCTTCATTTCCTCGGCGATGCGGTTGGCGACGCCCTTTTCCTCGCAGCTTTCGCTGGGAATGGCGATCATGTCGCGCAGGAAACGGGTCATGTCCGCCTGATAGCCTTGAGCAGCCTTTTTGATCGCTTCAAAATCCATGAGAAAACCTCCGTACATAAATTCAGATTTGTCTATTGTATTTTTCATTTCCTTTTACTCTGCCTCTATCATAGCATAAGCTCCGACAAAGTCAAACAAAAAATTTGCAAATCTGAAAATTTTTTTGAAAAAATGATTGCTTTTTCTTTTATCTATGGTATGATGTAAGCGTGAAAACAGCGTAGGGGAGGAGATAAACTATAGAAGCGTCAAAGCTGGAGACTCTGCGGCAGATCGCCAAGGGCATCGCCGCCCAGTTCGGCAGCAGCTGTGAGGTCGTGGTCCACGACGTGGCTGCCAAGCATCCCGAGCATTCCATCGTCATCATCGAGAACGGACACGTCACGGGCCGCAAGGTCGGCGACGGCGCATCCCACGTCGCGATGGAGCAGGTGCGCAACGCGGACGCGCAGCCGATGGATCACCTGAGCTATCTCACCAAGACGCCGGACGGCAAGATCCTGAAGTCCTCCACGATGTACATTCGCGGCAAGGGCGGCAAGGTCGTGGCCATCCTCGGCATCAACTACGACATCTCCTCGCTCCTCATGGTCGAGAGCGCCGTGCGCGAGCTGACCGCTGCGGGCGACAGCACGCAGACGGAGCCGGAGAAGATCATCAACGTCAACGACGTGCTCGACGAGCTCATCGCCCAGTCGGTCGCCCTTGTGGGCAAGCCTGCGGCGCTGATGAACAAGGAGGACAAGATGCGCGCTATCGGCTTTTTGAGCCAGAGCGGGGCGTTCCTCGTCACCAAGTCCGGCGATAAGGTCGCCAAATACTTCGGAATTTCAAAATATACACTTTATTCTTACATTGACAAACAACAGGAGGACAAGCAAAATGGGTAAAATCGATCTGAGCATCAACAAGGTCGGACTGGAGCATAACATCCAGAAGGCCAAGGAAAACAACGTCATCATCCCCACCATCGCGCAGATGCAGCATCCCGAGACCATTCCCGAGAAGATTCAGGCCAAGCTGAAGAACGTGGGCCTGTGGGACGTCAATCCCCTCAACCTCTTCCGCATCACCTGGAAGAACGAGGCCAAGGAGTCCGGCGGTCTCTATCAGGCGGTCCCGAACTATGTTGAGATCCCCAGCGAGCTGTCCGGCGTGCCCTGCCGCATCGTCGCCATGGCGGGCAAGTGGTTCCCCACCGGCTGCCACAAGGTCGGCGCTTCCTTCGGCTGCCTCGCTCCGCGTCTGGTCACCGGTCAGTTCGACGCCAACTATCACCACGCCGTTTGGCCCTCCACGGGCAACTACTGCCGCGGCGGCGCGTTCAACTCCAAGCTGCTCGCCGTTGACTCCGTCGCCATTCTCCCCGCCGAGATGAGCAAGGAGCGCTTCGACTGGCTGAGCAAGATCGCCGGTCAGGTCATCGCCACCCCGGGCTGCGAGTCCAACGTCAAGGAGATCTTCGACAAGACCTGGGAGCTCAAGCAGGACCCCAGCATGATGATCTTCAACCAATTCGAGGAGG
>CALDMA010000153.1 GCA_937915075.1 uncultured Oscillospiraceae bacterium | reverse complement strand
AAGAGCGCTTCCTGCCTATACCGGAAATCCGCAGGCGCAGTTCGACATAGATAACATTGTAGAGGAAAATGTTCCGGTGGAGATCGGGTTTACGGTCGAAGGCTGGTTCTGCATACGGCTGCCGTTCCTGCTTCCTAAGAAGGAAACAGGTTCGGCGAACTACATTCGGGGTATCCTGTATCCGGCACTCAAGAACTTTTTTCAAGATAAGGATCCGATCCGCTATCCGGAAAGCGTGCTCATTTTTCGCCATGTGTATGACAAAGGCAGGCCGGAGCGTCGGTACCGTGATCACGACAACATTGAAGTCAATATGGTTTCCGATACAGTTGCCATGTATGTGCTGAATGACGACGCGCCGATGTGCTGCAATCATTTCTATTGCAGTGCGGCCTCCGCACGGGAGCGGACTGAGGTGTATGTGGTTCCGACAGAGGATTTTACCCAGTGGCTGGTGCTGGAGCATCTGATTCCGGATGAGGGGGTGATGCTCTATGAATATGCACCCAAACGGCACCAAAAACATGTGTAAAAACGGGGCAAAAAGGTGCCATCAGAATGACATATCTTTCAAGAGCTCGAATGTGCCGTTAAAATCGGCGTTTTCCGGGCTTTTTTTGTGGGCGGATTCCGACAAAGAGAGCAGTCATGTTGTCGGAAAGTTCTCACCTTCCGAGGATTGAAACAATGCTCACCGTTCGCACCGGAAGTCATATTCATCGGCTTATCACAGTGCTTGGGCTCGCTGGCGAATATCCCATTCGTTCCCTTGGATTGCTGGGAAACGAGCGTACGCTCAGATCGTTGGCGAACAGGCTTTCCTCTGTGCAGGAGCTTCGCAACCCAGATACCGACGAACGTGTGAGGGTAAAGCTGCTGCAGCTGACCGGTACCGGGAATGCCAAAGCGATCCGCCTCTGTAAGGGCGCTCTCCCCATACTGGGATGGATCCATGCGGATGCGTACCGTTACTATATGTCGACCTTTTATAATCACAGCTTCCCCGGAGATATGGCGCATCGGGATCGCAACTTTCGCGTCGCCGAAGCAATTGGGATGAGTCTGACAGCCGGAATTGAGTCCAGAGCCTATCTGCTCCCCCATCTGCAGAATCGGGCTATCCTTCGGGTAACACCGGAGAACTCCGCTTTTTATCTGGCGCGGGACTTCAAGAAAATCAATCCCGCGGAGCAGAATAAGACAATGTTCACGCGCATCATTGGGGCCATGGTCTACCCGGGCGGTTGCTATGCCGTATACAACACGCGCAGCGCCGCAATGAAATGGAACGGCATGGGAGAGTTCAAAGCGCTACACAGTCTGATAGAGCTTGCGCGCATGAATGCCGGTGTCCAGAGCGTTGACTCCGCCATTCTGTTGGGTGTGTCCTATGACACCGCACTGACCACACTGCTGGAGTCGGAGAAAAACCGGCGGCTGGAGCTTCGGTTTGATGGCATTTACCGGCATATCCACTTTGTGCCTATGAATGCCAGCGGTATCCGTCAACTCAAATTGCTTACCGTACCAGACTGGAATGAAAAGCTGCTGGACTTGCTGTTCGAGCCGGATATCCGATCTTATAATCGGGGATCCATGGAGTATGACGCCAGTATCGGAAACACCTGTATTTTCTCACACTTGGATGGAGATATTGCACGGCTGATCCGTTTTCGGGAGGCGGTGCAGACAAGCGCGAAGCACTTCGAGGTACTCTGCTTTGAGGATCAAGTGCCATTCCTCAGAACATATCTGGGGCCGCAGGTCACACTCAAAATCATTGACGTCGCCGCTGTGAAAGCGGAGCTGATGCGGTAAAGGGGGGATACTTTCTGGATAAGAAACGAATGGCAGCCATCATCGCTGCCGCCATACTGGGTTTTGCCGCCTTGCTTTATCTGGGCGGTATGCTTGCGCAGCTGCAGAGAAACTACGAGCTGTGGATGAATTCCGGAGGACTTACGGGTCATGCAGTTATCGGCACCGTAGACTGGAACCCAATCGTATGTTTGAGCAGCGCCTTCAGCATCCCGGGGCTCAAAAGCATCGGGATGCTATTGCTGATCGGAGCCGGAATCGCGGTCTATGTGCGGTTTCACGACAAATTCAGTTCCAAGGACTACGACGAACGCGGCTTTACCCGCAGCAAATACGGGACTTATGGCACCGCATCCTGGATGAAGGATAAGGAACTGAAAGAGATCCTGGAAATCAAGCCGCCATCACAGGCAGATGGGATCATTCTGGGCGAGAAAAACGGCAGTGTCGTCTGCTTGCCAAAAGACACCAGACTGAACCGACACATCGCCGTATTCGGCGCATCCGGTACCCGCAAATCCCGCGGCGTAATCCGTCCGGCCCTATTCACCATACTCAAACGCGGAGAGTCGGCGGTCATTACGGATCCGAAGGCCGAGCTCTACAATGATACCGCAGAGCTGTTCCGTAAAAACGGGTATGAGGTAAAAGTATTCAACCTGGTAGATCCCCGGCACGGCGACTCATGGAACTGCATGTCCGACTTAAACGGCGACACCCTGCTGGCGCAGGTGCTGACTAATGTCATCATCTCCAACACCAGTGAGGGCAAAGGCGACCATTTTTGGGACAACGGCGAAGCCAATCTCCTGAAAGCCTTGGTGCTGTATATCGATCTGGACAGGAGCCGCAGCCCGGAAACAAAGAATTTGGCCGCCGCCTATCAGCTTCTGACACAGAACAGCGAACGGCAGTTAACGGCACTGTTTGAGAAGCTGCCGCTGGACCATCCCGCCAGGGCACCGTTCAATCTGTTCTCGCAGGCCAGTGACACGGTGCGCTCCGGTATTGTCCTGGGACTTGGCACCCGGCTGCAGGTTTTGCAGAATGAGGCAGTGCGGAACATTATCAGCCACAGCGATATTGATCTGACAGCCCCCGGCAAGCGCAAATGTGCTTATTTCGTCATACTCAGTGATCAGGACGCAACGATGGCGTTTCTCTCCTCGCTCTTCTTCTCGTTTCTGTTTATCAAACTGGTACGCTATGCCGACAGCACGCCTGAACTGCGCTGCAAAGTCCCTGTCAATCTCATATTCGACGAGTTCAACAATGTGGGCAAACTGGGCGGCGCAGCAGACGGGTCGGATTTCGCCCGCACGCTCAGCGTGATCCGCAGCCGTGCGATCTATGTGATGCTGGCTGTGCAGAGCCTCGGCCAGCTCCAGAATCGGTATCCGAACAACCTGTGGGCAGAAATCATCGGCAATCTGGATGTGCAGCTCATGTTGGGCTGTACCGATGAGGTCAGCGCCGAGTATTTCTCTGCGCGAAGCGGTGATATGTCGGTGGAGATCAACTCCACCATGACCGTGCGCAAGACCATCGCCGTGGCGCAGGTCATTCCCCAATATCGCCAGACCGAAGGACAGGGGCGCAGACGGCTGCTGACTCCAGACGAGGTGCTGCGCATCCCGAACGAGGAACTGCTGGTCGTTATCCGCGGACATAATGTTCTGAAACTGAAAAAGTTTGATTACACCGACCATCCGCTGTCTAAAGAACTGGCCCCAGCCAGCATTCTTGACTACACGCCTTCGCACACAGATGCGCCTGCCTCCCAGATCGAGCCGAATCCACCGCCGCCTGCTCCGGAGGAGAGAAAACCAAACGCCACCAAACGCAGAACGCTGTACGGTTCCGCAAAGCCGCCAAGTGAGTTTTAAGTACAACAGAATAGTCGGAAGTACGCGTCTCAGAAATGAGACGCTCTTTTTATATCCAAATAACTGAAACGGAGGATCAAACAATGGCAGTGAAAAAGATGGAAACAATCCCGGGAGGCGAAAGCACCAACGAGCAATCTCTGCCCCAGACTGACTCGGCATATGAAGAAGCTGCAGTACTCAGCGCTGAAGATATGCCGGAGCACAACGCTATTCACCAGACTGATTCTGAATTTGCAGATCAAGGCGGAATTTCGATCGAAGACGCCGCGTGCAACACACCGGAAGATGCGCCGCTCCAGACTGACTCGGCGCAGGTAAATTCTGAAGAATTCCCGGCCGGATCCGATATCTTCAGTGCACCGGAGGCTCCGGTTTCCCAGACTGATTCCGAACCGGAGGAGAAAAAACCTGAAGAGAGCCCTCCGGCACGCCGGACCAGAAAACCCCGGGCGAAGAAAAGTGAGTCTGACACAGCGACGGGAAAACCGCCCGGGGATGCATCTGACGGCGTCGACACTCCGGAGAAAAAGACGCGCAAGCGCGCTTCGGCCAAACCGGCTTCGCAGGTCATCTCCATTGATGACCGCCCCAGTGTGGAAACTGAGGCAGATAAGGCCCGCAATGATCTTTTGGATCTGATGGAGTCCATGAAAACCAAGCGTATTCTGACCGATACCATCCAGGGCATCGAACGCCTTGCAGAGGGCCATGGCCCTTCTCTCGCAGTCATTTATCACGGCGATATCAAGGTCATCATTCCAGCAGATCAGACGGTGGATCCTCCGGAGGATTTCCGCGGCCAGCTCCCGGAGGATGTGCTGCACTACATGATCACCAAGCGTCTCGGCGCCGAAGTGGACTATATCATCAAAGGTATCGATGCGAAGGCAGGCGTGGCGGTCGGCAGCCGACTGGAAGCTATGGCCGCCAAGCGGCGTGCGTACTATTTCGGCACCGACCGGGACGGGAACAACTTGCTCTATGAGGGTATCTGCGCGGAAGCTCGTGTCGTATCTGTGATCCGTGCAGGTATCTTTGTGGACCTGTTCGGCCTTGAGGTCTATATCCCGCTTCGAGAGCTGAGCTATCAGCGTATGCTGGACGCGCAGGACTGCTTTCAGTCCGGCCAGCGCATTTTGGTCAAGATCTTGCGCATTGACCGCAGTGACCGGAACCACATCCGTGTCAGCGCCTCCATCAAGCAGGCCGGTGAAAACCCCTATGAGCGGGCACTGCGCCGCTACACCGTAGGCAACCGATATGTAGGTACCGTCAGTATGGTGGACATGAACGGAGTATTTGTCTCTTTGGATGGCGGGATCGATTGCCTTTGCAGCTATCCCAAGCGTGGCCGTCCCCCCAGAGGCGCCCGCGTGACGGTTCGGATCCTTGGCATCAACAATGTGTCTAACCGGATCTGGGGCGTCATCACACATATTGCCACCCCGCGATGAACGGGGTGGCAACCAAGATAAGGAGGTTGAAAGATATGCTTGATTATGCGCTGACCTGCGAAGAGCAGGCCAGAAGGTCGGGGCTTGCCGAAAATGCGCGCAAGATGATCTTATCCAACATGAAGGTCGAGGCAGAAGATGAAACTTCTCTGACAATGGATTATCGAGGCTACTACATGCAGGTTTCATTCTCGCCGCTGCACCCCCTGCTGGTCATCTGCCTGGCCAAAGCGATACGGGATCCGGAAATGTCCCGCAAGCGACAGCTTGCCAACGAACTGAATCTGCACAGTGTGCTGGGCAGCCATGCCATCAATGATGAGGTCGGCTGTTATTCCTACCGTGCCACACACTGGCTGGATGTGGAACTCACTCCAAAGCGCTTTTTCGAGATACTCAACCGCTGTATTGACGAGGCGGATCGAGGCTATCAATGGCTGGCGGCATAGCAGAAACCGTTGAGCATGTACCCTGAATATTAAAAAACAAGGAGGAAAACAAGCATGAAAAAATGTGTGTCATCTCTGCTCTGCCTCATGCTGACGCTATGCATGATGACCGGCACTGCACTGGCGGCGGAGAACACAGCGGGAGCAGAGGAAGCAGCACCTGCCCTGCCGGAAGCATCGATGCCCCAACCGGTCAGTGCCTATCCTGCCGAAGTCAGAGTCAGTGAGGAAAATGGCATCTATCGTCTGGAAAAGATCTACTATTTGACGGCCGCCGACGATCCTGCCGCGATCCCCACTGCTGACTTTGAACGGGAAGGCCGCAGCTACACCCTGCTGGATCTGCTGAAAAACGACATGACCGAAACAGATACCAAAGAGCATATCGAGGTACTGACATTGAACACCGATACCAAAGATATGGCAGAGATCCTGAAGCTGCTCTCATCGGAGCTGGAGGTGTCTACCGAAGATGGATATTCCGGCGTTCTCGCACTGGATCATACCAGCATCAAGGTGGAGGCAGCAGGCTATAAAAGCCGAAGCTATGGTGTATCGGCAACCCGTACTTATCCAAATCTCTCCGACGCAGATACCGCTCTTATTCCGAAAAGCGTGGAGGAGAATGGCCGGACTCTGACACTTGCGGATATCCGATGGGAAAGTGCGGCGGAGGATCAGATGGACGGCTATGAGCTGGCGATGCGCTATACCGCTGTGGCCACCTATACCGGAACGGCAACCAGCAAGTATGCCACAGGCTATGTCGTCACGGCAGATTACAGCGGTGAGGTTACAAGGACCACCTGTGATACGGTGGTCTATACAGCCGTATTTTCCAGTGCAGGAACGGCCGCAGCGCCTGACGGGGACGGTATTCAGTCTGATGAGCGTGACAGCCATCTCTCCGCCGAAAAAGACAATGCCGGTTCAACCTTTAACTGGCTTTGGATCGTAATTCCCACAGTCCTTATCCTGCTGGCCGCAGGCGTCTATTTTGGCATCAGAACAGTAAAACGCCGCCATGATAACAAATGGGAGGATGAAGAAGAATGAAAAAGTCCGCACTGCTTTTGACCATCTGCTGCCTGTTGGCAAGCCTTTCCGTACCCGCATATGCAGCAGATTACAACATTTCTGCCCCAGACGCAGGTGTGTTCGGGCGTCCCACCTCGGACGATACCATCTATGTGACGACGGACAAACCCGCGAATACCGACCGCAGTAAAAATGCCGCCTATATTCCACCCGCCTTCGGAAGTCCGACCAGTTATACACTGAACGCCGGGGAGTTGCTGACGCCGAACCTTGTGAGCGGTTCGACCACGGGAACGGTCAGCGGTACGGGTGGCGTGACCGTCCTGCCGCCCTCCGCCTCCGGAAGTACCGGCGGAAACACCGGCTCCTACACGCAAACCAAGTACACGGCTGTTACGAAAGACCTTTATTACAGCGGCGGCTACCTCGGTACATTGAAAATCCCCACCCTTGACCTGTCTGTCAAAGTGTATCAGGGAACGGACGCAGACGCGCTCCGCAAGGGCGCGGGCCATTTTGCCAGCACTTCCATTTGGGAGGGCAATGTGGCCATTGCGGGTCACAATCGAGGTATCAACAATCATTTCGGGAAGATTCACACCCTCGATGTTGGTGACACCATCAAGCTGACCACCCAGCTCGGCACACGCAGCTACGAGGTGTACTCCGTCAGTAAAATCAGCGTGGACGATATCAGCGTCCTGAACGACAGCACAGAGAATATCATCACCCTTATTACCTGCGTGATGAATCAGCCGGATTATCGCTGGTGCGTGCAGGCCCGCGAAAAATGATGGAATGCCGCGCTGGTCATAGAAAATTGACGATCATCCATACAGGGATGCCGTTTTGCGGCATCCTTTCTTTTTGGAGGTAACAATATGAAAAAACGATTTCTATCCTTACTGCTTATCCTCGTGATGGTTCTCAGCCTCCTTCCGGGCATGGCCCAGGCCGCCTCCTCTGAGGAAGAGGCGCTGGGCGAGGTCAACATCTTCAATGGCGGCACAAAGCTGTCCTACCTCGCCATCAATGGTAAAGTGCAGTCTTTTCTCTATACCTACTTCAAATATCAAAGCGCAAATGGTACGGTAAAGGAGATTCCTGCTTACTGCGTGAACCCCACCGTCAAAGGCGTACCGCAGACGGTAGCTCCCGGCGAGATCATCAAGTATCTGGCCGACCAAAAAGCATCCGACCCCAAGATCACCGGCATCGTGGCAAACGGTTATCCCACCCGCGGCCTTGGTGAATTAAAGTTAGAGAATAAAGAGCAGGCGTACTATGCCACAAAAATGGCGCTGTGGTGCTATATCCTCCCCGGATGGAACATCAACAACCTGAAGGTCAATTCCAGTCTTACCGGGCTGGAACTACAGCGTGCACAGAAGATCCTTGCGGCCGCTAAGGATATCTACACCCGCGGCACCAGATGGACAACCAATCTGGCTCCCGCGCTGACTACTGAAGTCGACCGTGAGGAGGCGTATCCCGTCACCATCAATGGCGTCTCCTATAAGCAGCAAGTAATCACGGTCAAGTCCGCTACATGGATCTGCAACTATGCGGTGCAGGTCGCGTTTTCCGATCCGTCCGCCGTGCCCGCAGGCACAAAGATCGTGGATATGGATAACAACGAGATCAGTACCATCACGACCACCACGGACGGCGGCGTTTACGCCGGAAAGTGCAAGATCCTCTACCCTGCGGATAGCGTGGCAGGTAAGAGCGGTTCCGTACAACTGACTTTCAGCACGAATGTCTATCAGTATGCAGTATTTTACGCTTCGTGCATGGAAACCAATAAATACGGCCAGCTGCAGCACTATATGTGCGATACCGACCCTACTCGCGCAATGAGTGTGTCCGCAGTCAGTACCTACGGTGACGAGCAGGAACCGGATCAGCCGGAAACCGGGCTGGAGATCATCAAAGTCGAAGCTGGCACAAACATTCCTTTGGAAGGCGCCGTCTTTGAAGTGAAGCTTCCGTCCGGCGATGTGTATGGGACCTATTCCACTGACGCGCAGGGCCGTATCCTACTGGATCTGCGGGAGAGCGGCACCTATGTGGTAACGGAACTCACACCGCCGAAATACTACCTGCCCGCTGAAACTCCGACCCAAACGGTCAACGTTCGTTATGGTGAGACGGCAAAAGTCACCTTCGCAAACGAACCTTATGGTGATCTGCGTATTGAAAAGGTCGATGCAGCAAACGGCGATGGCCTTTATGGGGCTCAGGTGCAGATCCGACATATTGAAACCGGAGCGACCCAGACAGGCACCACCAATATGGCCGGTGTCTGCCAGTTTACGAACCTTCTGCCCGGCGCATATGAGATCCGTGAGATCACAGCGCCGATCGGATATCAGTTGGACAGTCAGATCCATACGGTGAATGTGGTCAAAGCAACGGTCACCTCCTACACCCTGAAAAACGAGGCGAATCCCGGCCTGCGCATCGTCAAGTATGACCGCGGCAGTATGGAAACTCTGCCGGATGTCTCCTTCAATATCTATAAAGACACTGTGCTGCTCGGCACCTACCAGACCGACCAGCTTGGTGAGATTCTGCTGACCGACCTCGAACCCGGCACCTATCGTGTAGAGGAAGTGGATACCGGCGATGAGAGCCATATCGTCAATGTCATGCCGCAGGAGATCGAACTGGAGGCGGGCGACGGCATCCTGCAACTGGTATTCTTCAACGATCGCAAGCCGGGGCTGCGCCTGGTCAAGGTCGACAGCGCCGATCCGTCCAAAGCCCTGCCCAATGCCGTCTTTGAGATCAAGGCTGTAGACGGCAGCTTTGGTCCCAAAGAATTTACTACAAATGAGTATGGCGAAATTGATCTTTCCAACCTACCCGCAGGCGCCTATGTGGTGACGGAGAAGAGCTGCCCAGGCTATGAGATCGACGATGCGCAGCGCATCATTCAGCTCCGCCCCAATGAGACCGGCGAGTTTGTCTTTACCAACTCCGTCAAGCCTTCTTTGGAGATCATCAAGACCAGCACAGACGGTACGCCGCTGCCCGGCGTGACCTTCCGCATCGCCAAGATTGCAGATGGCTCCCATTATCTTGACCGCACCACCGACGCACAGGGTATGATCCGGTTGGATGGGTTGGAGCCGGGTGTCTATTCCGTGAAAGAAACGGCAACGCTGTCCGATCACATTCTGGATACGAAGGAGTACCATGTGGAGCTGTTCGCCGGCAAGGTCAGCACACTGGTGATCCAGAACGAGCGCCGCCCCAATCTTACTGTGTACAAGCACGATGCAGATACCGGGGAGCCCGTTCCCAATACAGTCTTCTTGGTGAAAGCCGCCGACGGACACAGCGTGGATGAGATTCGAACCGGTGAGGACGGCAGCGCGCGGTTGGAAAACCTGCTGCCCGGCGTATACGAGATCATTGAAAAATCTGTACCTTCCCCATACCTGCTGGATGCTTCCAGTCAGCTCGTTACGCTCTATCCCAACCGTGATCATACGGTTTTCTTTGAAAACCATCAGAAGCCGGTGCTGACGATCCGGAAGATTGACAGCATTACGAAAGAACCGATCCCGCACACCAAGTTCCAGATCTGGTATCTCTCCAACAATACCGATACTGGCGAGATGCGTGATCTTGGCTATTACTACACCGATGAGAACGGACAGATCCAGCTCTCCAAGCTTGCAGATGGCTGGTATCGTGTGACTGAGGTGGAGCCGGCAGACGGCTACGCCATGAAGGATCCCACGACACAGCAGTTCTATCTGACCGCAGGCACTGGCAAAACCATTACCTTTGAAAATACCCCGCTTTCCGGCCTCGTGATCCGTAAAGTGGACGCGGACACAGGGGCAGTTCTGCAGGGCGCAAAATTCAGCCTGAAATATCTCTCCGGCACATCTGGAACCGGCGGCACCACCATTGGTGAGTATACCACCGGCGCCAATGGCACTGTGACCATCAACCGGCTGAAAGCAGGCACTTATGTGGTAGAAGAGATCAAGGCTCCGGACGGTTATGAGATCAGTGAAGGGGCAAAAACGGTCTACATCACCGGTAATGAACAGGCCGTCGTTACGGTGGAGTTTGCGGATAAGGCGCATGGTCAGCTGATCGTGCGCAAACTGGATTCCGTAACAAAACAGCCGCTGCCCGGCGCGATTTTTGAAATCACGACTTCGGATGGAGCCTATGTGCCAAACTCCGGCGGTGCGATCAGTTCCAATGGCATCTATACTACAGATGAAAATGGCCAGATCCATATCACCGGCGTTGCTCCCGGCACCACACTGGTCGTGACGGAGACGAAAGCACCGGATGGTTATGTCCTGGACACAACCTCGCAAACAGTAGTGATCAATGCCAATGATACCCAGACCTTAACATTCACCAACACACCCATTGGCGGGCTCACCATCATCAAAGCCGATGAGGAAAGCGGCAGACGCATCTCTGGCGTTCAGATGGAGGTGCGTAGGATGAACGGTGAGATCATCGGCACTTACACCACCGATGAAAACGGCCTGATCCGTCTGCCGGAGGCGGAGGCCGGCTGGTATACCGTCACCGAACTGAAGGCGGCCAAGGGCTACCGGCTGGATACAACCCCCAAGAATATTGAGGTAAAGGACGGCCAGACAGCTGTTCTGACTGTGACGAACCATAAGGCGTCCGGCGTACTCATTCATAAAGTGGATGCCAACACTGGTGAGGGGATCTACGGTACGACGTTCCTTTTGTACGACGCAAACCACAACCCTGTCGGTGAGTATGTGAGTGATCAGGACGGCTATGTCTATATGGACGAAGGGCTGGAGGATGGCCGCTATTATCTGCGTGAGATCCGCGCAGCGGATGGCTATATTCGGGACGATACCTTGAAAACCATCTATGTCCGTTATGGCGCGACCTCTGAGATCCGTTGGGAGAATACCGCCATCAAGGGGCAGATCCAGATCATCAAGAAATCCGCTGATGATAACCCCATCAACGGCCTGAGCGCAGGAACCCTGCTGGAGGGCGCAGTCTTCGAAATTTATGACAAAGCGGGCAATACCGTGGATACCATCCGCACAGATAAAAACGGCAGAGCGGTCTCCAAACTGCTCCCCCTGTCCCGCTATACGATCCGTGAGATCAAGGCGCCGAACTACTACGCCATCAATACCACGGTAATGACCGCCTATCTGGAGCATGAAGGGCAGATCGTTACCTTTGAGGTGGAAAACAACAGTGTGTCCACCGGCGTCTCCATCAAGAAGACCGGCTATGCGCAGGTCATGCCCGGTCAGCCGATCCGCTATACTCTGACGCAGATCGGCAACACTTCTACCGTCCCGCTGGAGTCCTTCTACTGGCGCGATGCGCTTCCGGCACAGGTTCAGTTGGATAAAATCGTCACCGGTACCTATAATCAGAGTTTGTCCTACAAGGTGATCTATAAGACCAACACCTCCAACGGCTACCTGACATTGGCCGACAACCTCTCCACTGCGAAAAACTATGTATTGGATACACGGCCTGCAGCTCTCGGACTTGCGTCCAATGAACGCATCACGGAACTGATGTTCGTATTTGGGACCGTAAAAGCGGGCTTTGCTCAGGTGGAGACGCCTTATCTCTATGGAACGGTGCGTAAGGGGCTCTCAAACGGCTCCAGCTTCGTTAATGTTGCGGATGTAGGCGGACTGTATCAGGGGCAGTGGATCATGGGCGTTTCCCGGTGGGTGACGGAGGTGTATGCCAAAACCAATGTGACCCTGCCCAAGACCGGCTATTAAGAAATGCAGCAACACAGGAGCATCGCATTACAATTCCAATTATGAGACATTGCAGGGGGCGGCCTGAAGCATCAGACCGCCCCCCTGCAACGCAGAAGACAAGGAGGATCATGGTGAGTAAATTCAAAACAGGCGCAAGCACACTCCTGATACTGCTGTGCTTCCTGCTCATAGGTACAGGAACCGCCTTCGCTGCCGGCGATGACACGGACGGCACGGAATTGCAGGTCGCGCAGCCGGTCATACTGGAAGTGCAGCTTGGCACACAGTGGGCGGGTGTCGAGTTCCAACTCAAAACGGATGCCGGTCTGTATCCAGGCACGATCCATGTCGGAGAGGATGGCGTCTTGCGAATGGAACTGGGTAATAGCGGGAACTATATCCTCTCTTGCCTCAATTCCGCCACCGCAGCGCCGCCCCCAAGCAGTTCACCGGATGCCGGAACGGAGAGTCAGCCGTCTGATACACCGGATGCAGCGTCTGATTCGGACGATGCCCGACCTGAGCACAATCGTGCTGCTGTGGGTGGGATTCCCATAGTACATCTTGTGTTCTTTGGCGGAGGCATGCTGCTTGCAGTGGGTATCCTGATCGCTATGCATGTCATTCGAAACCGGAAGTCTGCAGAACAGGAGCCGGATGGATCCGACGATGAGGAGGATGAGTATTGACCACGGGAGGTCAACTGTCAGACTGACTTCAAAATCAAAAATACAAGCCTTTAGGGAATATATAGCAAAAATTAAATCAGATAATTACTTTTAGGCTTGACATTTGAGCCGCACTGTGTTATGCTCTAACCGTGGCAGGGGCTTGCACTCAGGCTCTCAGTACTTCGGAAGAGCTCCCGGAGTTAGACTCTCCCCGCGGGAGAGGAACTGTTACGGATCTGCGCATTGAGCGATCCACACGGTGCAGGCCACAACTGAACTCATCGGCCGGAAGGCTGCTTTGATGACAGGAACGTGCTCGGTATGTAGAAACCGACTTTGCCGTTCTTTGTTTTCATGCAGTTTTCCGGCCTTTTTCTATATCCGGACGGAGGAGAAAGAGACAATGAAACATAAGAAAAGAAAGAAAGGAATGAATCCGTCTGCAATGCGCTGTCAGTATTGCGGCGGCACCGTTGTACTGCGCTCAGCCGATGGCATCTACCGGGATAATCCAAACCACACCATGCTGTACGTCTGCAGCAATTACCCGCACTGCGACGCTTATGTCCGTACGCATCCGGGCACCAATATCCCTGTGGGGACACTGGCAAACCGGAAACTGCGTATGCTGCGCAATGAAGCACACCACCAATTTGACCAACTGTACCGAAGCGGCATCATGAGCAAACAGGACGCCTATCTGTGGCTGGCAGATCTTCTGCAGATGCCCTTGTCAAAAGCCCATATCGGCTACCTTGGTGAGTATTACTGCAATGAAGTCATTGCGGAGAGTAAAAAACTCTTGGACATGTATCAGAAGCAACGGGCAGGAGAAAACCGCCTATATAAAGGAGGCGCAGCGTCATGACACTTAACCAGATGCAGCAGAGAAAGGTAGAGGAGAACCTCGGCCTGGTCGGGAAAGTGATCAAGGATAAAGTACATGATCCGGGTCAAAACAGTATCTTTAGTTATGACGATCTGTATCAAATCGGCTGTATTGGCTTATGCAAGGCGGCGTACAGTGATAAGGGCGGCTGCTTCTCCACATTTGCTTACCGCATTATCTGGAATGAAATATGCACGGCTCTAATCTATGCCAACCGGCGTGCGGCAAGGGAATGCGAATGGAACCCGGAGCTTTTGTGCCAAGGACAGGCCACTGATGAATATAGCGAGCTTGACATGATCCTGGACCGGTTAGAGACTGAATCTTCCAAAGCCGTGGCCAAGGGTATTCGGGCAATCCGTCTCAATGCCGCCGGTTATTCCTGTGCAGAGATCGGCCGGATATTCGGGGAAAGTGATAAGTGCATTGCGGCTCGTATATCCCGTACAAGAAAGTATCTAAGATCGCATCCGGATCTTACTGCACTCTGATTTGAATCAATGAACACCCCCTCCCGCTCCAGCTGCCAATTGGCCGGAGTGGGAGGGGGGTGATTTTTTTCGGGAGGAACTATGATATTACGCAAAGAAAACCGATGGGCCGTCATCTGTGTTTTGCTCACCTGCCTGCTGGTCGTTCTATCAAGAACAGCATTTTTCCTCGGGTACATCCCTACGGCGTCCATGGAGCCGACATTAAAAAAGGACTCGTTTATTCTGGCTACCAGGCTATATAAGGATTTGAACAATGGGGACATCATCGTCTTTGAACGGGACGGCCGACTGCTGGTCAAACGGATCAAGGCATCCGGCGGCGAGACCGTTATACAGAATGGCAACATATTGGTCGTACCGGAAAGTTGCTATTATGTTTGCGGAGATAACACGAATCAATCCTACGACTCGCGGTTTTGGACGGATCCATTTGTGAGAGAATCATCCATAGTAGCAAAGTTGATTTTCCCTCAACAGGAAGCATGATTCTTCATCATGGGGCTTCTGCCCATCGCGGTGGCAAGTTTCTCTATGGGAAACACAAGGTAACTCCTGCCGCTATCATCCGGCCAGCCGGTTGCCTGTGAGAGCGTTGCCCGGTCAAGCAGCAGCGCGTACAGCAGCTTCGACATCTGGGGCGGGTTTGCTTACAGATGTGGACACACCCACGGCAAAGGGGATTGTATTTCGGTGGTCGAGGAAGAACGACCATTCCAGCCGCCGCTGATTGCTCATTCTCGGCATTTTCACGCTTCTGCCTGTCGCCAAAGCGTCACGCTCCGGCAGACGGTCAAATTGTAAATCTCGGTATCATTTTCGGGCTAATTTTGCCCTGTACGCTCCGTTTTGGGAACGGATGGTACGGGGCGGTATGGATAAGTTTCTTCGGCGCATTCTGTGCGCTTTTGGGAGGGACATTTGCTCCGTTTCAGGGCTTGGAAACAAAATGTACCTTTTTCGTGCGTTGTATTGTATTTCTCGTGCAAATGGCGTATAATGATAGTGCCAGTAGAAAGGGGATGATTTCATGGCTGGAACTACGACAAACATCAGCATCCGAATGGACAGCGACCTGAAAGCACAGGCTGACGCTTTGTTTTCGGAGCTTGGCATGAATCTCACAACAGCTTTCAATATTTTCGTGCGTCAATCGATCCGGGAGGGCGGGATTCCGTTTGAAATCTCCATCAATCAGCCCAACAAGGAAACGATTACCGCCATGCTGGAAGCGGAAAGGATTGCGAAAGACCCGTCTGTAAAGGGCTATAACGACCTTGACGAGCTTTTTGCCGATCTGAAAAAGTGAGAAAGACAAAGCTGACCGTCAAGCCGACCACGGCGTTCAAGAAGGATTACAAGCTGGCAATCAAGCGTGGACTGCAAATCGAGCTTCTTGAAACCGTGATCGAAACGCTTGCAATGGGAAACGCGCTGCCGCCTGAGAACAGAGATCATGAGCTGACCGGCAACTGGCGCGGACACCGAGAGTGCCACATTCAGCCCGACTGGCTTCTGATCTACCACATTGAGGGAGATGTTCTGGTGCTGACACTTTCCAGAACCGGAACGCACAGCGATTTGTTCGGGAAATGAGCATTGTGCCGCATGGGGAAACCTGTGCGGCATTTTGCTTTTTATAGCTCTACCTCTTGGCTGCGCCTCGCTTCGGCTGCGGCATCGCCATCTGATAGTTGCGCTGCATGATCATCAGCTCAT
>CALDMA010000152.1 GCA_937915075.1 uncultured Oscillospiraceae bacterium | reverse complement strand
ATGAGCTGGATGATGAAGATGGGCACATTCGCCACCGTGACGGCGGACATCTGCTCGCTGCCGAGCAGACCGACCATGAAGGTATCAAGAAAGCCGAGCGAGGTGGTGATGAGATTCTGCACGATGATCGGCAGGGCGAGCAGAAAAAGCCGCCGATAAAAGCCCTTGGGCTGACGAAGATAGGAGAACATGAGCGACCTCAAACGGAAGAATTACAGCATGGGGAAGCGCGTTTCCCTGTGCCTGCGGAGGGCGGAGACGAGCGCGTCGACGTCCGCCTCGGTCGTTTCGGGCGCGAAGCTGACGCGCAGAACGCCTGCGGCGGTCTTTTTGTCGAGCTTCATCGCGGCGTAGACGTGGCTGAGTTTGCCGCGGTGGCAGGCCGAGCCGGCGGAGATGCAGATGCCCTGCGCGCCGAGGTCGGTGACGACGTTCGCGCTCGGATAGCCGACGAGCGAGACGGAGAGGATATGCGGGGCGTCGCCGTTCCCGATGCGCGCCACGCCGTCGATGGTGAGGAGCTGCTCGAGCGCGTACTGCTTGAGAGCCGCCATGCGGGCGAGCTTTTCCTCATGGTTTTCCAGCCGCAGCTCCACTGCCTTGGCAAAGCCCGCGATCTGCGCCGTGGCCTCGGTGCCCGAGCGAAGCCCTTTTTCCTGTCCTCCGCCCGCGAGCAGCGGGCGCACCGCGCGGCAGCGCGGGCCGATGTAAAGCGCGCCGACGCCCTTGGGGGCGTTGAGCTTGTGTCCGCTGACAGAAATGAGGTCGGCGCCCAGCGTGTCCGCGCGGAACGGGACCTTCAGAAAGGCCTGTACGGCGTCGGTGTGCAGCAGCGCCCTGGAGCCGCGCTCACGCAGAAGCCGCGCGATCTCCGCGACGGGAAAGACGCAGCCGGTCTCATTGTTTACGAGCATCACGGAGACGAGCGCCGTATCCTCGCGCAGCGCGTCCGCGACCTGCTGCGCGGTGATATTCCCCTGACGGTCGGGCGCGAGATAGGTGACGGTATAGCCCTCCTGCTCCAGCTGACGGCAGGGCTCGAGCACGGCGCTGTGCTCCACGGCGGTGGTGATGATGTGCTTTCCGACGTGGCGGTTTTGGTGCGCGGCAAGGCGGATGGCCCAGCTGTCGCTCTCCGTGCCGCAGGAGGTAAAGTACAGCTCGTCCGGCTTGCAGCCGAGCGCGGCGGCGATGACCGCGCGGTCCGCCTCCAGCCGCTTTTTCGCGGCGGCGCCGTAGGGATACTGCGAGCTTGGGTTGCCGCTGCCGTTCAATAAAACATCGTACATCGTATCCGCAACCTCGCGCGCAACGGGCGTGGTGGCGGCATGGTCGAGATAGATCATAGCAAAGCATTCCTTTCTTTGCACTTGCAATCAAGCGAAAACATGGTATGATTATATGCGGAAAAACCACGAAAAGCAAGGAGAAAGCATGAAGATCGGTATTTACACCCTGGGCTGCAAGGTGAATCAATACGAGACGCAGGCGATGGAGCAGGAGCTGACCGCCCGCGGGCACGAGCTGGTGGATTTTGAGTCTCCCGCCGACGCCTACATCATCAACACCTGCTCGGTCACGGCGGTGAGCGACAAGAAGTCGCGCCAGATGATCCGCCGCGCGAAGAAGAACGATCCCACCGCGGTGGTCGCCGCCTGCGGCTGCTACGTTCAGACGCACGAGGAGGAGGCGAAAAGCCTCGGCATCGACCTTTTGATGGGCACGAACGACCGCGCGAGGTTCCTCGACCGGCTGGAGGAGACCGTAAAAACGCGCGGGCACATCACAGACATTGACGACGCGCTGCGCCGCCGCGCGTTCGAGGTGCTGCCGGCGGGCGGCATGGCGAACCGCACCCGCGCGATGCTCAAGGTCGAGGACGGATGCGTGAACTTCTGCACCTACTGCATCATTCCCTACGCGCGCGGCCCCGTGCGCTCGCTGCCGATGGACAAGGCGGCGGAGCAGGTGCGCGCCCTGCGTTCGCAGGGCTACCGTGAGATCGTGGTCACGGGCATTGAAATTTCCTCCTACGGCCATGACCTCAAGGACGGTACAACGCTTATCGACCTTTTGGAGCTTATCGCCCACGAGGGC
>CALDMA010000151.1 GCA_937915075.1 uncultured Oscillospiraceae bacterium | reverse complement strand
GAGGACGTAGCCGCTGTCGGGCTTGACGGTGACGGTCACGGTGTCGCCCTTGCTGGCGCTCTTCGGGCTGACGGTCACAGTGCCGTGCTCGGTCTTGCTCGGGGTCGAGACGGAGTAGGTCGGGTCGTAGGAGCTGCCGCCGGAGTAGGGCGCAGAGTAACTGACCGTCCAGACACCATTCGCGGTGCTGCTCACATAGTAATTGCTTGCCAGAGCTCCGGAGGGGTTGGTCAGATACACGCCGGAGGTCAAGCCGGATCTTTCAAGAACCGTGTAGGTATAAGCGCCCTCGCTGCCATCGCGCTTGACGATGTTGGCGCTGCCGTTGTCCACAACGTAAACGCTCGGGTCAGCCGAGAATGTTCCTCCACTGATGGCAAGCGATGCGTTGTCCAAAGTATCAACAGCTTTTGAGCCATCCCAAATGCACGCATTGCCAATCGTGCCGCCCTTGATCTCAGCACCGGACGCGGCGCTCTTGCTATTGTCGGAATGTTCGACAATAACGCTTTGCACGTTACCTGAGTTCAGCGTGAAGGTTGAAGCATTATCATAGCTCTTTACATCAACATTGACGCCGCCCCAGCCGTTATTCACCGCAGTCAGGTTCGTTGCCGTTGCGGTTCCTTGCACAACCATGCCATAGCCGGTGAAATTTGTTAGGGTGACCGTATCCAGCGCAACCGTGCCACCATAAACGTTGATGCCGTGCTTTGCCGTATTATTGGCGTCGATTGTAAGATTCTTAAATGCTACATTTCCACCGGTGACAACATTAAAAGCGCTGGCTTTCTTTGCCTCTTCCCCTGTCTGCTCAACAGTGATGGTATAACCGTCGCCGTCAATCGTTACTTGCTTGTTGATTTCAAGAACACCTTGTGTATTACCCTTGGTATTGTCAGCAAGATTTACATTTTTCAGCAGCTTGACGGTCTGACCATTCTGCGCGTCGGCGATGGCTTTGTCAAGGCTGTCATAAGCGGCCACTGTTTTCCCCTGTGCATCGAGGATTGCGGCCACACTATCATCGGACAGTTTTACGCCATAGGTGCCGTTGTTATTCGTGGGCACAAAGCCGGGGGCGCAATACTTGGAATCAACGGCGCTGGAGAACGTACCGCCGGAAACGGAGACCTTATCGTTCGCGGTGAAGGTATCCTCTTTCTTGTCAGTGCTATTCCAATTGTAAGCCTTGATGGCTGCATTATTGTCTTTGGCCTTGAACGTACCGCCGGTGACAGAGACATTGCCGAGGCCCTTATAGCCGGTGCGGTTGACGATGGAGATCGCCGCGCCGTCCTCGATCGCGCCGTCGCCCTCGGTCTTGGTGGCCGCCGCATCGCCGGTGACTTCGATTTTGCTGCCCTCATTGATGCTCAGACTGCCCGCGCAGACCTGAACGCCCATGGTCTTGGCGTTGATGGTGGAGTTGTCAATCGTCAGCGTGCCGCTGCTGGGGAAGTAGATGCCGTAGCCGTTGGGCACGTTCAGCGTGCTGTTTTTCAGGGTGACGCTATCGTTGGTGTTGTTGCCGTTGGTCTCGATGCCGCTGTGACCGTTGGCGGTCGCCTTGACATCCTCAAACACAAGGCCAGAGTTGTTGTAGGTGATCGTGCCGCCCATGGCCGACGGAATCAGGCCAAGCATCGAGCCGCTGGCGACCGTGCCGTTCTTCACGGTCAGCGTCACGTCAGAATAGTTGATCTCAAACGCCGCCTCGTTGACATCGCTGCCGGTGAACGTCCAAGTATGACCGTTCAGGTCGATGGTGAAGCTGTCATCGCCGGAGTTCTGCGCCTTGCTCGTGGTGTAGTCGCGCTGCATGACGATCGTCTCGCCCGCCTTGACAGCGTGGAACGCCTCGTCCATGGTGTAGTAGCCGGTGTTGCCGATCTTGCACAGATAGACCTTTGCCACGCCGAAGGATCCATCGTCGTTCTTTTCTGTCTTGGCATCCTCAGTCACATACTTGGAGGGGTCTTTCTTGAACTCGCCGCCTGTGACCTCAACAGTTGCCTTTGTGGTTTCTTCCATCGGAACCAGACCGTTGCTATAGGTATAGGTACCCAGTGTGCCGGTGACTTCGCCGCCGGTGATGTAGATACGAGCCTGCTTGTCAGTTGCGTTGTCATAGTTGACAGAAGCAACGTTGCCATTGACCGTGCCGCCGCTGATCTCCAGCTTGCTGAACGCCGCGCCGGTGCTGTAAACCCAAGTGGAGACCGTGCCGTTGACGGTGCCGCCCTGGATATAGGCGTTGTTCCAGTTCTCGATGGCGTAGCTGTTCTCGGATTTGACCGTGCCGCCCTTCAGGTAGAGTGTGCCGCGGTCGACCTTAATGGCGATGAAGTTATCCTGCGTGAACGTGCCGCCCGTGATGGTCAGGGTAGGCCACGCGCTTACGCCGTCATAGCCGAGGCGGACAAGGGACGAACCCTTGACGCCCGGAATGCCGCTGCCATTCGTAACATTGCCGCTTTCGAATTTGAGGAAGCCGTTCTTGCCCTGAATGTCAATGACGTAGTGGGAGGTCTTGGTGTCCGCAGTGTCCTCACGCTTGATGGTACCAGTCTTTGCCTCGCTGGAGTCCTTGACCGTGACCTTCTTGTTGTCGACCTTCAGAGCCGGCTTGCCATTTTCGGTGCCGCCATTGAGGGTGAAGCCATTCAGGTCGAGAACAATTCTGTTCTTACTGACGACAACGTTCTCGCGCGTGTCGGCGAGCAGCTTGACCTCTGCTTCGTACCCGGCCGCGTCGACTGCCTCCTGAAGGGTCTCGTACTTCTGACCGCCAGTCTCGGCAACATAAGTCGTCTGCCCGCCGCCTTCGCCCTCATCCGCCAGGGCGGCGGTGGGCAGCAAACTGAACGCGAGACAGAGCGTCAGAAAAATGGATAGCAATTTACGTTTCATAAAAGGTCCTCCTACATATACATTCTCCGCGGCTCCCCGCGGGTCGAGCACAGCACATCTGTTCCCGACCGGGAACAGAAAAGGGGCCGCGGCCCCTTTTTGCACTTTACGGCGATATCATAGCACGCCCGCGCGGAAAAAGCAACCTTTTTTCTGTAAGGAAATGACAAATTTCGCGCGACATTTTTCGCGATTCCGTGCATTTCGCCAAAGTTGCTTTTTCGTGCTGTCCCTTTTTCTTGGTAAACCGTCCGTTTTTGGGGCGCCGCCGCCAAGGGAAACAGGGCGCGTGAGCGGCGGAGAGCATAAATATTCCGTTAAGCGGCCATTCCGGGCCCTTTCGCGCGCTTTTGCCGCGCATAAATAACCGCGCGAATGGTAAAATTCTACAAGGCCGCGGGGATTTTGGGCGCAGGATTGTCAAGAATTTGAGAACCGCTCCGCGGGGGCTTGACATTTGCGCGCCGCCGTAGTATCTTCACGTCAACAATTGAATAGGCTCAATTCAGTTGAGCGAGATAGAGGCGCGGCCGACAAGAGTACCGAGTCCGTACGGAGCAGAGATCCGGGACAAAGGGAAAGGGGAAGCCGCCGAAGTGGGGAACGGTTCCTGTGTCGTTTTCCGCTGGCTCGTCGGAGAAGATCCGCCGGACTGTCACAATTTGTGGAGCGCTATCGAAGAGTCGGCAGGCCGGTTTCGGTTTTGCCGGTATTGCAGATCATTTGCCGTAAATGCTCCACGCGAGCGTTTACGGCTTTTTCTGTTTCCGAACTCGTTGGCGCGGACAACGAAGGGCCGGTTCCGCCCTACGGAACCAATCTCTATTCAGAAAGGAAGCAACACCATGAACCTCAGAAGAACCATCGCCGCCCTGCTCGCAGCCCTCATGCTGCTCGCCCTCACCGCCTGCGGCGCGGGCACGACGTCCCCCGCGCAGGACGCAGACACCCCCACCGAAGAAACCGATCCTCCCGCGGCTGAAAGCAGCCAACTCCGCGTCGGCATGGAATGTGCCTACGCGCCGAGCAACTGGCAGGAGAGCGCCGCGACCGACACCAACGTTCCCGTGGAGAACGTCGCCGGCGCTTACGCCGAGGGCTACGACGTGCAGATCGCGCGCATCCTCGCCGACCGGCTCGGCAAGGAGCTGGTCATCGTCAAGCTCAGCTGGGACGGCCTGATCGACGCGCTCAACCAGGGCCAGATCGACGCCATCATCGCCGGCATGATGGACACCGCCGAGCGCCGCGAATCCATCAACTTCTCCGACCCATACAAGGAGACGATCTACAGCATGATGGTGCTCGCCGGCTCGCCGTATGAGAACGCGACCTCCATTCAGGACTTCTCCGGCGCCGCCGTGCTCGGCCAGCAGGGCACCGCGCTCGACGACGTTATCGACCAGATCGAGGGCGTCGAGCACCTCAGCCCCGTCGGCAGCGTGCCCGACATGATCTCCCGCCTGCAGCAGGGCACCTGCGACGCCATCGTCATCAACGAAGAGAGCGCCCCGGGCTACCTTGCCTCAAATCCCGATTTCCGTCTCATCACCTTCAGCGAGGGCAACGGCTTCACGCTGCCGGCGAAGGGCTCCTGCGTGGGGCTGCGCAAGTCCGACACCGAGCTGCTCGCGCAGGTCAATGAGATCCTCGCCACCATCGACAGCGACGCGCGCACCGAGATGTGGAACACCGCCGTCGCCAACCAGCCGAAGTAACCGGCGGCTCCATGCCGCATAAGGAGGAAGCACCATGAGAGGAACCCCCGCGTCCCGCGGTCAGAGCTTCATCGCACGGGACCACCGTTATGTTTATCTGGGCGGCAGCGTCATCGCCCTCGTCGGTCTGAGCCTGTGGTATTCCGCACCCAGTCCGTACAGCTTTCTGCCCGCCGGTTCCGTGCCCGGCACGGCGCTCGCCGCGGTCTGCTATCTCTTTTTGACCGTCAGCACGCTGGCGCTGCTCGTGAAATGGACGCACTGGAACAGCTACGGCGAGACGATCCTCAAGCGTCCGGTCCTCGTGCGGCTGAGCCGCTATCTCTCCTATCTGGACGCTGCGGCTGCCGCGCTGCTCGCGCTTGACCGCTTTGTGCTCAAGCTCGCCTACGTCGTTTACGCCGCCGTTCATGCCGAGAGCAACCCCACCGGCACGCTCTCCTCCATGGTCTACATGGCCTACAACCAGCGCTCGCTCTTTGTCACCGGCGTGTGGACGACCGTTCAGCTCGCGCTGGCCGGCACGGCGATCGCGTTTGTGCTGGCGCTTCTCATGGTCTTTCTCCGCATTCAGGAGCCCGACAAGCGCAACAACGACTTTGTGAAGTTTATTAAGATCGTCGCGAACAAATTTGCCCGCTTCTACATCTTCGTCATCCGCGGCACGCCGATG
>CALDMA010000150.1 GCA_937915075.1 uncultured Oscillospiraceae bacterium | reverse complement strand
TCCATGCCGTAGCGCAGCAGATAGTCCGCGCCCATGGCCACCAGCACGATCACCAGGTATCCCACCTTCTTGAGGATGCCCTTGATGCCGGTCCGGCTGCACAGCTCACCTGCGGACCACGCCTTGGCCATCCCTGTGCCGTAGTCCACCACCATGGCGGCCACCAGCACGATAAGGGGGATAAACAGCTGCACCATGTAGGCGCTCAGCACGCCCAGCGCGGCGGCGATCACCGCAGAAATGGGGTTCATAGTCTCTTTCATGTCTCGCTCCTTTCCGCGCCCTCTCCGGGCGCTTCCGTCATGTCCTCCGCCCCTGTGGCAGCGTCCAGCTCCCGCAGCAGCGCTTCCTTCGTCTGTTCGTCTCGTATCACGGCCACGGCGCGTTCTACAAGGCAGCACAGCGCCTCAATGACCTCCAGCTCATGCATCGGCGCTCTCCGTCCAGCCGTACACGCCCGGTTCCCACACGTTGCCGTCCGTGTCGCTGGTCCAGTGCTTGCCGTTGTGGCTCACCCTGTCCCCGGCGCTGTAGGCATCGTGTGCGCCGGTGGGCTTGCTCCACGCCGGCCACGCCTCCGCCGGATCCGCCGCCACCGCCCACAGGGACGCCGCCTTGTCCGGCTCCCAGCCGGTCTGGGACGTGTGGGCCTGCACGCAGCGGTACAGCTTCTCGCCGTAGTTGCGGAGCTGCCCCACTGTATAGGCCACGTTCGCAGTCCAGTCGGCGAACATCGTCCGGTGCTCGCCCGCCGTCACGGCGTCGATGGTCCCCGCCTCCGCCAGCGTCACGAAGGCCACCTCCGTGGCCGCCGTCTGCACGGCCAGCTGGCCTTCCAGTGTTTCCACCTTCTCCCGCAGGTACGGCACGCTCTCCACGATCTCCGCCGCGACCTCCTCTGTGCCCTCCATGGGCGTCCGGTTGCTCAGGGAGTATACCGTCCCGCCCAGCACGACGCCCTGCGCGTCAGCGGCATCACAGAGGCCGTAGCAGCCGTTTCCCAGCAGCCGCACCCATACCGGCCATTCCTGCGCGGCCACCTCCTGGCCGTCCTTCTTGAATACATACATGGTCTAACGCTCCTTTCCCGCGCCCACCAGCGCGGCGATGTAGTTCAGATCTGCAATGGGCGCCTCAAAGAAGGCGCTGCCCCAGAGGAAGTGGTCCTCGTGGTCCGGGTGCCGGTACTTCCCGCACAGCTCGTCCGCCCACACCCGGTCCCATCGGCTCTGATGGTCGGTATCCTTGCGCTCCAGCGTCTTGCAAATGGCCTCCGTCAGCGCCCCGCGCCGCAGGCCCTGCCCGTCGTCATCGCGCTTGAAATGCTCGTGGGCCCGCTGGCTCCCGACCGCGCAGAGCTGCCGCCCCTCGTAGTACAGGAAGTCGCCCCGCCTCTCCAGCGCGGCGCCGTAGGGGATGTTCGCCCTGCCGGATATGCCCTCGAACCTCGCCCGCTTGTGGCATACATACCTCATGCCGCCCTCTCCTTTCGCAGTGCGCTGTGCAGCGCCCGCAGCGCCGTCAAGCGTCCGTTGTCGTTGTGTCTCTTGTAGTAGCCCTTGGCGCTCACGATCTGCGCCCTTACGCCCTCCCAGTCGCCCCTATCGGCCAGCAGGCGCATCTTCCGCCGGCAGCGCCTCTGTGCGTCCCCGGTGCGGTGCGTCACCACCCGGCCCGTTTCCGTCACATGGAACTTCGTCTTGCAGTAGCGGAAGGGCCGCCGCAGCGGCGCGTAATGACATTTTCTGCGGTTTACCCGCAGCCCCAGCGCTTCGCACCGTGCGATGAACGCCTCCAGCACCGCCGCCGCGTCCACACCCGGCGGCACCAGGATCACATAGTCGTCCATGTAGTGCTGTGCCTCCAGGCGCATCTGGCACCGCAGCCAGTTGTCCACCGTCGACGGCAGGGCCACCATCTCCTGCTGGCTCTGCTCCATGCCCAGTGGCATACCCCGGCCCGGCGCTGTCTCTGGCGCCGTCAGCACCATCTCGTCCGCCAGCGCCCGGACGGGCCCCTCCGGCATATACCTCCGGTGGCGGTCCAGCAGCGCCTCTCGCGGCGCGGAGGGAAAGAACTCCTTGAGGTCGCACAGGATCACGCTGCCCTCCCGCCCATAGCGGCGGTAGTGCCGCATTAGCGCCCTTTTCAGCCGCCGGTACGCGAACTCCAGCCCCTTGCCCTGCTGGCTGGCCCCGTTGTCGTAGATCATGGCGGGGCCGTAGCAGGGCGTCAGCACGAACCGGCTGTGTGCCTTCTGCACCTGTCTGTCGTCCACATGGGGCGCGTCGATGGGCCGGACCTTCCCCCGTTCCATCACGGTGAAGTGCACCGGCTTCCGCTGCGGCTTCCACGCGCCGCTTTCCACCAGGCGGCAGCTCTGCGCCGTCCGTAGAAACAGCTCCGCCTCGAAGGCCTGTATGCTGGTCTTCCACCGCACGCCACGGCAGCAGTCCTTTCCGCATTGGTACATCCGGTCGAACCGGGCGATGTCCTCCAGCGCGCCCAGCGCCGCCATGCGCCGCTGCCTGCGCTCCTGCCGCCGTGTCTTTCGTCGTTGATAGCGCCCCTCCCGGCGCTCTGCGCTTGTCATGTGGTAGCCTCCCGGCAGCGTCGGGCTGTGCCGCCCGGCGTATTCTCTGCTCTCCCGCGGCACATGAAACGGAGGTAGGCACCTTCTCCGCCATGCAAGCGCCCGCCATAGTCCCGGCGGGTGTGCCGCAGCGCCGTTCCTTGGCGTTCCGGCAAGCGTCCGTGCAGCGGTGCGGAAGACGGTTTCGGACGGCGTGCGCCGTCACGGGAAGTGCCTCTCCTTTCGCGCAAGGTCCTGTTGCTGTTCGACCTGCTCACCCTCCAAGCGTAGAGGGGGCACGAAATCCGGGGGCGACGCCAAGCGAATTGCTGGCATTGTTGTTGTTCGCGGCGCCCGACGTGTTCACATTGCAGAAATTGTTGCTGTTGCTGGCATTCGGCGAGCGCAGCCAGGCATTGACCGCCTCCCGCCGCCAACGCAGTCGGGCACTTATTCAGAGACACACCCATAGTCTTATGACTTCCTTTTCTTTTCCTGCGCCATATACCGGCGCTTGTCGCTGTCGGCCACCGCCTCCAGCTTCTTACGCAGCGCCACGCAGTCGGCGCCCACGTCCGTTTCCATCCGGTGCAGCTTTTTCAGCGCCGCCTCCGCGCCCAGCGTCACGCCCTTGCCGTTGCGGAAGGCGCCCTCCGGGTTGGACCGCAGCACCTCGTGCACCTTGTCCATGCGCTCGCCCAGCGCCTTGGCCGCCGCGTGGCAACGCAGCAGGTACTCCCGCCGCAGCGTTAGCTTCTGCCCGTCGCTGGGGAACACGTCGTTGGCCTTCACGGCGTAGTCCTGCACCTCCCCGGCCAGCTCCGCCGTCGGCACGGCGATCAGCCGGCCGTACCGTGCGCTCATGCACGAGAGCAGGTCGATGACCTCCACATACAGCTTCTTGCTCAGCAGCACGAACTCCGGATCCCGCGGGCTGTTCGGATCCGGCTTCTGCCTCTTATAGGCCGGTACGCTCATTTTGCCTCGTTCTCCTTTCGCTCCCCCGGCTTTCGCCGGGGGATAGTCTGTCTGATGCCGGGCTTCGCCCGATCACGCGCAAAAGCCGGGGGCGACGCCAAGCGAACGGCTGGCATAGCTGTTGCTCGCGGCGCCCGACGTGCCCACACTGCAGAAATAGCTGCTGTAGCTGGCATACGGCGAGCGCAGCCAGGCAAAGACCGCCGTGGTGGTCGCCGAGTGCCTGTAGAACACCTTGGGGTTGCCCGCCTTAAAGTAGTCGTACTGCGCCTGCTTGCTCTGCTCCGCGCTGTTCGCATACGACCGCGCGCCGAAGATCTCGAATTCCGCCATGAGGAATGTGTAGTCCGTGGTGGCCGACAATATCGAGCTGTTCTGCGTCCACTTCGTTACCGACTTCATCACTGCCCGCAGGTCCTCCGGCAGCACCGCCATCAGGCTGCCCTCCAGGGGCACGTCCGGCGTGTTGCTGTTGCCCAGCACCGTCTTCCGCATCCGCGAGCCGTTCCAGCCGCCGGAGTTGGTGTCGCTGGTGTTCATGGTGAAGTACGCGCCGCTGGTCTTGTTGCCGTACTGGCTGTCGCAGAAGGCCGTCATGGTGGTGCCGATCTTGCCCATGAGGAAGTGGATGCGGTGCTCGCCCTCCACGGCGCTGTTGTGGTCAAAGCCGATGATGAACGCCTTGACGGTCACGTTGGACACGTTGAGGCTCTGCCAGGTGCCGGTCAGCGTCACGTCCTTCGTGTCGCCCACGGACCAGTAGTTGGCCCCCTGTCCGGCGTCCGATACCGCCTTGATCATCTCCCAGCTGTTGGCATTCAGCTCCGCCGCCACGAAGCTGAGCGTCAGCTCCTGCGGCACCGTGGCTGTCTTCACGTCCGGCGTGGTGGTACCGTCCTTGGCAGCGCTCACCGTGTAGGTGCCCGCCTCGTCCAGCTCCAGCACCGCCTGTCCGTTCTCGCTGACGGCGCTCACCGCGTAGCTGCCCTTTTCGGCCGTCACCACGGCGCCGCTGTCCACGTTCACCAGCAGCTTCTGCGCGCCGCTGCCGCCTCCGCCGCCAAATCGAATGATAGTAGGCATTTCTTTACTCTCCCTCCTTGATCACGCGGATGGGGATATCCACGGTGGGCATCTTGCCGTAGGCCTTCAGCGTCATGCTGCCCGCCGCCTGTCCGCCGTCCGTGATGTTGGCCGCCTGCAATGCCTTCAGCTGCTCCGCCGTGATGTTCACCGCCGGCAGCAGCTCCTGGTAGCTGGTGGCCGTCACCCCGGCGATGGCCAGTGTGTAGACGTAGGGCGCCTCGCTGCCCGTCCAGCCGGACGCCAGCAGCGTGGCCGTCACCGTGGCCTTGGGGCCGGAGTAGTCCGTGCCCGCCGCCGCGGCGCTGATGCCGCCGGCGCCGTCGCCCTTCAGCAGTCCGCTGGCCGTCACCTTGGCCTGGAAGTCAGAGGGCTTCTTGCCGCTGTCGGACAGATTGCCCGCCGCGTCCAGCGCGGCCAGGTTGCCCGCCGCCGCGGGCACCGTCTTGTCCGTCTTGTTCCCGATCTTGGCCAGGTCGCTGTTGAACTGCGTTTCCGTGCCGGTGTAGCCGCCCTTGCTGGCGGCGGTGTAGGCGCTCTCGCCTGCCTCGCCCTGGGGGCCCTGGATGCCCTGCTCGCCCTGCGGGCCGGTCTCGCCCTGCGGGCCCTGTGGGCCTTCCGGTCCCTCCGGGCCGGTGGGGCCGGTGGGGCCCGTCGCGCCGGTAGCGCCCTGC
>CALDMA010000149.1 GCA_937915075.1 uncultured Oscillospiraceae bacterium | reverse complement strand
TGTTTAATTTACAAGGTACACGCTCCAACCGCGGAACAAGTGATAGATTACCACGTTGCACGAGACTTGTCAACACCTTTTTTACATTTTTTTGGCTTTTCTCAAAAATATTTTGGAGACAAACCGGAAAAAAGATGCTATACTATTTTACACCGTTTTACGTTTCTTATACCATATTACTGTTTTGAGGAATTTACTTATGAATGAATGGACCCTTGCCCTTTCCGCCGCGGCATTCGTGCTCGCGCTCCTGTCGCTCATCCTGCTCGTGCGGCTGGTAAGGCGCCAACCGGACTATGAACGCCTTCTGCGCGAGAGCTGGAGCGCCAATCTCCCTATGCTCAGGGCCGAGCTCACCAACGAGCTGCGCGCGTCGCGAGGCGAGCTGACCGGCACCGTGCAGACGACCATGAAGGCCTTCGCCGACTCGCTCGCGCTGGCGCAGGCACAGACCGCCGAGCGGCAGGACGTCCGCCTGCGCGAGCTGATCGAGAGCCTTGAGAAGAACCAGCTTCAGCTCAAGGCCACCATCGCCGAAACGAACCGTATTCTCGCCGAGGCGCAGGAAAAGCAGTTTGCCATGCAGGATAAGCGGATGCAGGGCATCGAGGCGCAGTTCACCGCCTTCACCGCCGCCGTGCAGAGCCGGCTGGAGACGATGCAGAAGGACAACAGCGAGCAGCTTGAAAAGATGCGCGCGACCGTGGATGAGAAGCTGCAAAAGACGCTCGACGATCGCATCAGCCAATCCTTCCAGTTGGTCAACGAGCGGCTACAGGAGGTCTACACCGGCCTCGGCGAGATGAAAACGCTGGCCAACGGCGTGGGCGATTTGAAAAAGGTCCTCTCCAACGTCAAGACGCGCGGCATCGTCGGCGAATACCAGCTCGGCGCGCTCATCGACGACATTCTCACGCGCGACCAGTTTGAGGAAAACGTCATCACCAAGAAGGGCTCGACCACCCGCGTGGAGTACGCCATCAAGATGCCCGGCGAGGACGGCGGCTTCGTCTACCTGCCCGTGGACTCCAAGTTCCCCGGCGACGTCTACGCGCAGCTCGTGGACGCCTACGACACCGGTGATCCCGCCGCCATCGCCGCCGCGCAGGCCATGCTCACAACGCGCATCAAGGGCTGCGCGAAGGACATCCGCGATAAATACATCGACCCGCCGAACACCACCGACTTCGGCATCATGTTCCTGCCCTTCGAGGGGCTGTACGCCGAGGTCGTCCGGCTCGGATTGGTCGAGGTGCTCCAGCGGCAGTACAAGGTCAACATCGCCGGCCCCACGACCTTTGCCGCCCTGCTCAACAGCCTGCAGATGGGCTTCCGCACGCTCGCCATTCAAAAGCGCTCGAGCGAGGTATGGAGCGTCCTCGGCGCGGTCAAGACCGAATTCGCCACCTTCGAGGACGTACTCGCCGCCGCGCAGAAGCGCATCGAGCAGACCGGCGCGGAGCTGGATAAGCTCGTCGGCGTGCGCACGCGCAAAATCAACAGCAAGCTCCGCTCCGTCTCCGTGCTCCCCGCTGAGGAATCCGCACGGCTGCTGGACGACGGCGCCGACGCCGAATAATTCCCCATCCCACCGACGCATATTATTATATAGGAGATTTTGCCCATGGCCACCTTGACTCCCCTGCCGCTGCCGCAGTCCTTTGAGGACCTCTGCGCCCTCTTCCTCCTTTTCATCGCCTACAGCACGCTCGGCTGGTGCGGCGAAATGATCTACTGCTCCGTGCCGAAGGGACACCTGTGCGAAAAGCGCGGCTTTCTCAACGGCTTTCTCTGCCCCATCTACGGCCACGGCGCGCTGCTCGTGCTCTACGCCCTGCGCGGCGGCTTCCGCAACCCGCTGCTGACCTTTCTTTTCGGCGCGCTGCTCACGAGCGTGCTGGAATACTTCACCAGCTGGGTGATGGAAAAGCTCTTCCACATGCGCTGGTGGGACTACTCCCACTATAAATTTCAGATCAACGGCCGCGTGTGCCTGCTCAACTCCACCTGCTTCGGCCTCGCCTGCGTGCTGCTGTGCCACGTCGTTCACCCGTGGCTGTGGGCGCACATCCTCGGCCTCGGCAGCGCGGTGATCGTGCCGCTCGCCTCATTCATCTCCGGCATTTATCTCGCCGATACCGTGCTTTCCGTCCGCAGCGCCATTCAGCTCAGCGCCCAGATGGGCAAGCTGCGTGACCTGCAGAGCGAGATCAAGGACTTCGTCGCCGAAAAGCGCGAGGAAAGTCAGGAGCGCCGTGCCGAGCGCCGTCTCGAGGCTCTCTCCCGCGCCCGCGCCCTGCGCGACGGCGCCGACATCTTCGAGCGCCGCCTGCTCCACTCCCATCCCCAGCTCAAGGCGGCGCGTGAGGAGCTGCTCGCCGGCATCCGCGCCCGCCTGAGCGAGAATGAGGCTGAGCTTGAGCAGCTCAGGAGCGTCTACAGCCCCCGCCGCGACAAGAAGTAAGCGCCCGCGCGGTTGACTTCCCGCGCCATTCGGTATACACTAAGCCCAAACCAACAGCAAAGGAGCGTGCAGCGCCATGAGTGAATGCACCCACAACTGCTCGACCTGCGGCGAAAGCTGCGGCGAGCGCACCGGTCCTCAGTCCTTTTTGAAAAAGCCCCACGCCGATGCGCACATCGGCAAGGTGTTCGGCATCGTGTCCGGCAAGGGCGGCGTCGGCAAGTCGATGGTCACGAGCCAGCTCGCCGTCAGCCTGCGCCGCAAGGGCTATCGCGTCGGCATTTTGGATGCCGACATCACCGGCCCCTCCATCCCGAAGGCGTTCGGGCTGCACGAGAAGGCCGTCGGCACGGAAAATGCCCTCCTACCCTGCGTCAGCTCGACCGGCATCGAGGTCATGTCCATCAACCTTTTGCTCGACGACGAGACCGATCCCGTCATCTGGCGCGGTCCGGTCATCGGCGGCGTGGTCACCCAGTTCTGGACCGACGTGCTCTGGGACGTCGACTATCTCCTCGTCGATATGCCGCCGGGCACCGGCGACGTGACGCTGAGTGTCTTTCAGTCCATCCCGCTCTCCGGCATCGTGGTCGTCGCCTCCCCGCAGGAGCTTGTCGGCATGGTGGTGGAGAAGGCCGTGAAGATGGCGGAGAAGATGGCGGTGCCCATTGTGGGGCTTGTGGAGAACATGAGCTATCTCGTCTGCCCCGACTGCGGCAGAAAAATTTACCTCTTCGGCGAGGGCAGAAGTGCCGAGGCCGCAAAGAAGCACGATATTCCTCTGCTCGCGCAGATGCCCATTGATCCCCGTCTCGCCGCCCTCACGGACGAGGGCCGCATCGAGGAATTCAAGGGCGACTGGCTCGCCGACGCCGTCACCGCGCTCGAGGCCCGCTGACCGTCCCCACAAAAAAGCGGAAAGGATGTTTCACATGAAACATCCTTTCTATTTTTCTTTTATAAGCCCTCGTGCAGCTTCCAGAGGATCGGCTCGAAGTCCACGCCCTCGCGGGCCGGTATGTTCTGCGGCATGGTCTGAATGGCGCACTCGCGCACAAAGGCCTCCGCGAGCCGCACCGCCTCGCGCAGCGTCTCGCCCTTGACGAGCGCGCCGGTGAGCACGCTCGCGAACACGTCGCCGGTGCCGTGAAACTCCTTGCCGATGAACGTGTCGAAAAGAAACTCCGTCCCGCCGTTCGTGCGGTCAAAGACGCATGCGCCGATTTCTCCCTTGCGGAGCATCACACCGGTGAGCACCACGCTGCGCGTTCCGTTCCAGCTCAGGCGCTCGACGACAGAGCGATAGCCTGCCTCGTCGTGCGTCAGAGCGCCGAAGGAATGGTCCTCGCCGAGCAGCACCGCTGCCTCGGTCAGGTTCGGCACGATCACGTCCGCCAGCTCCGCCAGCCGCGTCATGCCCGCGCACATCGCGGGCGTATAGGTCTTGTAGATCTTGCCATGGTCGCCCATCACGGGATCGCAGATGAAAAGCGTCGTGCGGTCGCGGCGGAAGGTACGCACAAAGTCCGCCGCAAGGTCCATCTGCGCCTCGCTGCCCATGAAGCCGGTGTAAATCGCATCAAAGTGGATGCCAAGCTCCGCCCAGTGTGCGGCGGTCTTGGGCAGCTCGTCGGTCATATCCAGAAAGGTGTAGCCCGTAAAGCCGCCGGTGTGCGTGGAGAGATAGGCGGTCGGCAGCGGGCAGCACTGCACGCCCATCGCGCTGAGCACCGGGATGGCGACGGTCAGCGAGCATCGGCCGAAGCCGGACATATCGTGGATGGCGGCAACTCTCGGGGTAGGCATAAAAACGGCTCCTTCCTTTTTGCTGCTCCTATTATACCGCGCCGCGGGCG
>CALDMA010000148.1 GCA_937915075.1 uncultured Oscillospiraceae bacterium | reverse complement strand
GCTGGGCAAGGCCCTCGGCGATGGCCGTCTTGCCGACGCCCGGCTCGCCGATGAGCACGGGGTTGTTCTTCGTCTTACGCGACAGGATGCGGATGACGTTGCGGATCTCCGCGTCGCGGCCGATGACGGGGTCAAGCTCCTTGCTGCGGGCGCGCTCAACGAGGTCGGTGCCGTATTTCTTGAGCGCGTCGTAGGTCTCCTCGGGATTGTCCGAGGTCACGGGAGCGGTTTTGACCTTGCTCAGCTCGTCGGTAAAGCGGCTGCGCGTGATGCCGTGGCTTTGGAGCAGCTGCTTGACGTCGCTCGTGCCCTCGGAGAAGATGGCGAGCATCAGGTGCTCGACGGAGATATAATCGTCGTGCAGCTTCTCGGCGGTCTTTTCGGCAAGGTTCAGAATTTTGCCGGTCTCCGGTGAGGCGTACACCTCACCGCTGCCGCCGGAGACCTTCGGCAGGCGTCGGATCAGGGTGTCCAGCTCGGAGAGCAGGCCGTCGCAGTCCACGCCCATCTTGCCGAAGAGCGACGCGATGAGTCCGCCGTCCTGATCGACAAGGGCATAGAGCAGATGCTCGGGGGTCAGATATTGGTTGCCGTTCTCCTGCGCCATGCTCTGCGCGGTCTTGACGGCGTCCAGCGTTTTCTGGGTATATTTTTCAGCGTTCATATAAATTCACCTCTATTGACAAAACTGCAGATCACTTAAATCAGAAGCCCGCGGCCCCGCAGGTCGCCGCGATAGGCCAGCTCCACGTCCTTGGCGCTCAGCTCGCCGCTCAGGAAGCCCTTGAGCAGGCGGTCGAAGAGCTGCACATAGGCGCTGATGGCGCCGGCGATGTCCTCCGCCGAGCGGGCATGTCCGCGCGGCATGGCGAGCGGACGGACGAAGCGCCCGTCGTAGAGCGAGCAGGCGATCGTGCCGCCGAGCGCCGGCGCGAGGCAGGCGTTCTCGATGCGTGCCCACAGGCGGAAGAAGTCCGTCAGCGCGGCGATCAGCTCCGACGACTGCGTGCGGAACACAACGTTGAGCGTGCCCAGCGTATCCTCACCGCTGCCGAGATCGACCTCGTACTTGACCGTCGGGCGGTACTTGTAGGCGAGGCTCGATTTGAGCGACATGGACTGCGAGTTCGGCGCGAAGAACGGCACCAGCTCGCGCGAGGGGGAAACGAGCGCTTCGATGGCCTCGAAGATATCGTTGATGCGCCGCTCCGGCGTGGGGACGGAAACATACTCGGCCAGGATGCGGTTCACCAGCGCCGAGCGATTCGTGCCCAGCCGGTGGGCCAGCGCGTCGACCTCCCGTACCACCTCGTCCGAGAGCGTCAGGCTGTATAAATTCTTTTTCATCATGCGCCTCCTTACCGGGTTTTTCTTTGATGTACCGTATCATAGCACGGCAAAAACTTTTGTCAATATGTTTATATAAATATTTTAGCGAATTATAGAAATGTTTACACGGAGTTCATTTTTTACCCTTGTATTTCCAGTCGCGGAAATACAGCAGTGCCTCCAGAATGGACAGCGCCGAGCGAAGCCGTCCAAGCTCGATGCCGGGGTAATGGATGACCAGCGTGTGCTGCGGTGCGGAGCCGGGACGCAGGGCGAAATCCGAGAGGAAGGAGAGCCGCACGCCGCGCCCCTCGGCGTCGGTGCGCAGCACATGGTCGGTGCATTTCGTGTCGATCGTCAGAAGGAAGTGCAGCCCCGCGTCCTCGCCGGACACCCGGCAATGCTCGCCGAGCGGGCTTTGCAGAATGGTGTCGATGACCGCGTCACGCTGCGCGCGGTAGGACTTGCGCATCCGGTTGATGTGCGCCTCAAAAAAACCCTCGTCTAAAAAACGCGCGAGCGTGTACTGCTCCATCGCCGGTACGGTGGAGGAGTAGAAGCCGAGCTGCGCGCGGTAGCGCTCGGTCAGGCTCTTGGGCAGCACCATGTAGCTGATGCGTAGCGAGGGCGCGAGCGTGCGCGAGAAGGTGTTGACATAGATCACGCGCCCCGCGCGGTCGATGCTTTGCAGCGTGGGGATGGGACGCAGCGTGAAGCGGAACTCGCTGTCGTAATCGTCCTCGATGATATAGCGGCCCTCCCGCGCCTCCGCCCAGCGCAGCAGGCTCTGCCGGCGGCCGATGGGCGTCACCGCGCCGGTGGGGAACTGATGGTTCGGCGAGGTGTGCAGGATCTGTGCGCCGCTCATCTCCAGCGACTTGAGGCTCACGCCGCCCTCGTCCACAAGCACGGGCGCGGTCCTTGCGCCGCCGAGCGCGTAAATACGTGCTGCCTTGGAGTAGCCGGGGTCCTCCACGCCGTAGACGGCCTCGCGCCCGAGCAGCTGGACGATGAGGTTATAAAGGTACTCCGTGCCCGCGCCGACGACGATCTGCTCCGGCGCGGCGGAGATGCCGCGGAAGCGGTAGAGATGCTGCGCGATGGCCTTGCGCAGCGCGTCCGCGCCGTTCGGCGGCGTGGCGCGCAGCAGCGCCTCGCCCTCCTCGCTCAGCACGCGGCGCATGAGCTTCGCCCACACGGAAAAGGGAAAGCCCTCCGTTCCGCTGCCACCGGAGCTGAGGTCGAGCAGCCACGAGCGCTGCGGCTGCGGCGCGCTCTGCGCCGGGACGCGCCGGGGCGCGGCGGGGTGCCGCTCCACGTCGGCAACGTAGTAGCCGCGCTTTTCGCGCGTGTAGAGATAGCCCTCCGCCTCGAGCTGGGCGTAGGCGTTCTCCACTGTGATGACCGCCGTTTGCAGATGGCTTGCAAGCGAGCGCTTGCTCGGCAGCTTTTCGCCCGCCGTCAGGCGGCCCGCGAGAATGTCCTCGCGGATGCAGCGGTAAAGATAATCGTAGCGCGCGAGCTTGCCGCGCCGGTCAAGATCGTAGGTGAGCATGGGCGTCTCCAATCTGGTTCTATGATAATATATTGATTTGATGCTTTTATTAAGTCCAATTCTGATTAAAATACAGACCAAGCAGAAATGCAAGACTTTTTTGGAGATGATTTTCATGACGGATATGAAATTGCGTAAGCTGGTCCTCGCGGCGCTGTTCGCCGCCCTCTGCACCGTGATGACGATGGTCATCCAGGTGCCCTCGCCCATGCAGGGCTACGTCAACCTCGGCGACTGCGCCGTGCTGCTTTCGGCGTGGGTGCTGGGGCCGTGGTACGGCGGCGCGGCGGCGGGCCTCGGCTCGATGCTCGCCGACCTGCTGAGCTATCCGCACTATGCCCCCGGCACGCTCGTCATCAAGTTCGCGATGGCGGTCGCCGCAGCGTATATTTTTGAGGCCATGCGCGCTCGCGCCGGCAAGCTGGCGGCGCAGCTCGTCGGCGGCGCGGCGGCGGAGATCATCATGGTCCTCGGCTACTTCGGCTATGCGAGCCTGTGGCTCGGCAAGGGTCTGGCCGCGGCGGCGTCCATCCCCGGCAACCTCGTGCAGGGCGTGTTCGGCATTGCCGCCGGCATCGCGGTCTACGCGGTGCTCGACCGCAGCCACGTTCTCGCCCGCGCCTGATTTTGGATTGCATTGCGGCCTTGTTCATGGTATCCTGTTAAGGAATTATAAATCCCCTTGCAGGAGGTTCGCCATGAAGATCCAGGTCGTGGATATGCCCTACGAGCAGGCGCTCGCGCAGCCGAGGGAAAAGCACGCGCTGCCGCGCCGTCCGTCCATGCTGTTCCGCACGCTCCTGCGCGCGTTGTCCGCGCCCGACCTGCGCGCGACGCATTTTCGCTGTGACCGCGTGGGCATGGAGCGGCTCGGCCCCGACGAGCCCTGTCTCGTTCTGATGAACCACTCCTGCTTTCTGGACCTGAAGATCGCCGCGGCGGTGCTCTACCCGCGCCCCTTCAACATCGTCTGCACGTCGGACGGCTTTGTGGGCAAGGCGGGACTGATGCGCGCACTCGGCTGCATCCCCACGCGGAAGTTTCAGCCGGACACCGCGCTCGTGCGCGATATGCTCTACGCGGTGCGTAAGCTCAGAAGCTCCATCCTTCTCTATCCCGAGGCGAGCTACAGCTTCGACGGCACGGCGACCCCACTGCCGGAAAGCCTCGGCAAGTGCGTCAAGGCGCTTGGCGTGCCGGTCGTGCTGCTGCGCACCTGCGGCGCGTTTGCGCGCGACCCGCTCTATAACGGACTGCAGAACCGAAGGGTCGACGTCTCCGCCGAGCTGCGCTATCTGCTCTCGCCCGAGGAGGCCGCGGAGAAGAGCGCGGACGAGATCAACGCGCTGCTCGCGGACGCATTTACCTTCGATAATTTCCGCTGGCAGCAGGAAAACGGCGTCGTCGTGAAAGAGCCGTTCCGCGCCGACGGTCTCAACCGCGTGCTCTACAAATGCCCGCACTGCGGCACCGAGGGCGAAACGGAGGGACGCGGCACGGAGCTTATCTGCCGCGACTGCGGCGTGCGCTACCGCCTGACGGAGCTCGGCGCGCTCGAATGTGAGAATGCCGAGGCGAAATTTACCCATGTCCCCGACTGGTACGCCTGGGAGCGCGCGTGCGTGCGCGAGGAGCTGGAGCAGGGCAGCTATTTGCTCGACGTTCCGGTGGACATCTGCGTGATGGTCAACTTCCGGCAGATCTGCCGCGTCGGCGAGGGACGCCTGCGCCACGATACGAACGGCTTCCGCCTCATGGGCTGCGGCGGAAAATTGGACTTCACGCAGAAGCCCGAGACCAGCTACAGTCTCTACGCCGACTACTTCTGGTATGAGCTGGGCGACATGATCTGCATCGGCGACCGCGACGTGCTCTACTACTGCTTCCCGCAGGGCAGCGGCGATGTGGTCGCCAAGACGCGGCTCGCCGCCGAGGAGCTCTACAAGCTCAAGCGCGCCGAAAGGGCCGCGAAAAACGGCTGACGCAACCGTCCGTTGCGCAAATCCCGAGAGCTTTTCTTGCCTGCCACCGCAGAATGCGCTACGATGAGGACAGAAAACGGAAAGGAGAGCGGCGATGAGCTTTCAGGAAAATCTGATCCGTGCGCGCAAGGCGCGCGGCATGACGCAGGAGGAGCTGGCGGCAAGGCTGAACGTTTCGCGTCAGGCGGTGAGCAAGTGGGAGACGGGGGAATCGCTCCCCGACCTCTATAAGCTCGCGGCGCTCGCCGACGAGCTGGGCGTGAGCACCGACGCACTCTGTGGCCGCGAAACGGCCGTGCGCGGCGAGACACCCGCAGAGACCGTGACGGAGGAGACCGTCGGCGAGGAAGCCTCTGCCGCAGAGGCGCTGAAGAAGACCGCAAAGCGGAATAAAATGCTGCGCTGTGCGCTCGGCGTACTGATCGTGCTGTGCGCCGCGCTGGCGGCGCTGCTTTTGTACAACGCTCTTGCCGGCAGCGCGGCGGACGATGGGGCGCCGCAGCCCACGCCCCTGCCGGACACGATCACGGTCACCGGTCTGACGGTCAGCAGAGAGGTCGGCAATGTGGCGGTGTTCCGCTTTGTCCCCAGCGTCAGCGGCGAGGGCTGCGAGTGGTCGGCAAGCTGCGCACCGGACAATAATGGATATATCGTCGTCAAGACGATCATGGAGGACGGGATCTGTTCCGTGTGGATCTCGAATATTCCGGAGTACGAAGGCGTTACGCTTTCCACCACCGTGACGAACGGGACGGAGAGCCGCAGCATCTGCCTTGCCACAGACATCCGCGTCGGGGAAAACAGCATCTCCTGGGACCCACAGGTGTAGCGCCCCAATAGGAAATCAAACAGTTCGTGCCGGACGGCTGCCCTTCGGGGCAGCCGTTCTTTTTGGCTCCGCACCACCGCGCGGCCTCGCGCATACCCTGACAAAGGGAGAGGAAGTGGCCCCGATGCAGATGACACTTGACGCGCTGCCGGTCGGTGCGCTCGCCGTGGTGACGGCGCTGCGCTCCACCGGCGCACAGCGCCGCCGGATGCTCGACCTCGGCTTCGTGCCGGGCTCGCGCGTCCGCGCCCTGCACGTTTCCCCGTGGAGCGATCCGGTCGCCTACGGTGTGCGCGGCGCGGTCATCGCGCTGCGGCGCGAGGACGCGGGCGGCGTGCAGATCGAAATGCTTTGATTTTCAGGAGGGATCGCCCCATGCCGAACGAGGCGCACATCATCGCTCTGGCCGGAAACCCGAACGTGGGCAAATCCACCGTGTTCAACGCCCTCACCGGGCTGCGGCAGCACACGGGCAACTGGCCGGGGAAAACCGTCGCCGCGGCGCGCGGCGATCTTACATACGGCGGCGAGCGCTTCACGCTCGTCGATCTGCCGGGGACGTACTCGCTTTTCCCCAACTCCGCCGAGGAGGAGATCGCGCGGGATTATCTCTGCTCCGGCGAGGCGGAGGCGGTGCTGATCCTTGCTGACGCGACCTGCCTGGAGCGGAGCCTGAACCTTGTGCTGCAAACGCTCGAGGCGGCAGACGTTCCCGCGGTCGTGTGCGTGAATCTTTTGGACGAAGCGGCGAAGAAGGGCATCGTGCTCGATCTGCCCGCACTCTCGCGCGCGCTCGGCGTGCCGGTCGTCGGCACGTCGGCGAGCCGCGGAGAGGGGCTGGACGAATTGCGGGCGGCGCTGGCCGCCGCCGTCCGCGAAAAGCCGCGGCGGAGAGAGCTGGCGATCGAATATCCCCGCGCGGTCGAGCGCGCGGTGCGCGTTCTGGAGCCGGCGCTCGCGCCGTTTGCGCGGGAGCGGAGCCGCTTCTATGCGCTGCGGCTGCTGGAGGACGACGCTCTGTTCTTCGCCCGCTTCGGCGCTGAGTTGCCCGCCCTGGCGGCGGAGCGCATTCGGGATGGTTGCGCCCGCGCCCGCGCCGAGCTGGGGGAGCTGACCGGCGACGCCCTGCGCGACGCGCTGGTGGGTGCGCTCTCCGACCGTGCCACGGCGCTGGTGCGGCTGTGCGAGCAGCGGGACGAGACCGCCGCGCAGCGGCGTGACCGGCGGCTCGACCGCCTGCTTACCTCTCGCGCGACGGGCATCCCCGTGATGCTCGCGCTCTTTGGGGCAATTTTGTGGCTGACGGTCGAGGGCGCGAATGTGCCGTCACAGCTGCTCTCGCGGGCACTGTTCTCGGCGCAGGAGCCGCTGCGGGGGCTTCTCGCGTTTCTGCCGCCGTTCTGGAGCGGCGCGCTGGTGGATGGAATGTACCGCACGCTCGCGTGGGTCGTATCGGTGATGCTGCCGCCGATGGCGATCTTCTTCCCGCTCTTTACGCTGCTCGAGGACGTGGGCTATCTGCCGCGCGTGGCGTTCGTGCTTGATCGCTGCTTTGCCCGCGCCGGAGCGCACGGGCGGCAGAGCCTGACGATGTGCATGGGCCTGGGCTGCAACGCCTGCGGCGTGACGGGCTGCCGCATCATCGACTCGCCGCGCGAGCGGCTCATCGCGATGCTGACGAACAGCCTTGTGCCGTGTAACGGGCGCTTTCCGCTGCTCATCACGCTTTTGAGCGTGTTCTTTTCCGGTGGGGCAATGCTCGGCGCAAGCGCCGGACTGCTCGCGGCGCTGGTGCTCTCCGTGTGCGTGACGCTGCTCGTCTCGCGCCTGCTGTCCGTCACGCTGCTGCGGGGCGAGAGCTCGGCTTTTTCGCTCGAGCTGCCGCCCTACCGCCGTCCGCGCGTGGGGCAGGTGCTGGTACGCTCGCTTCTGGATCGGACGGTGTTCGTCCTCGGCCGCGCGGTGACGGTCGCCGCGCCCGCGGGTCTGCTCATCTATCTGCTGGGGAACTGCACCGTGGGAGATACCACGCTGCTCGCGCACGGCGCGGCGGCGCTCGATCCGCTGGGGCGGGCGTTGGGGCTGGACGGCATGATCCTGCTCGCCTTTCTGCTCGGCTTTCCCGCGAACGAGATCGTGCTGCCGATCCTGCTCATGGGCTACTCCTCGGCGGGGACGCTGGTGGACGGCGCGTCGCTCGCGGAGCTCAGGGCCATGCTGCTCGCCAACGGCTGGACGGGAACGACCGCGCTGTGTATGCTGCTCTTCTCGCTGTTCCACTTTCCCTGCGGCACGACCACGCTCACGCTCGCGCGGGAATCGAAGAGCCTGAAATGGACGCTCGTCGGCGTCATACTGCCGACGGCTGTGGGCATGACGGTCTGCTTCGCCGCGCATCTGGCGGCGACATGGCTGAAAATATGAATACAAAACGTATTATCTCTCACAAATTATACGGTTTGTCGCCGAAAATCGACAAAAAAGAGGCGCGAGCCATTGGCGGGGCTTCGTAAAACAGTTATTTTGAAAAATGCTTGAAAACGACTGTTTTCACGGGACGGTGCGGCTTCGGTCACACCGTTTCCTTTTTTGCAAGTTCCTCCAAAGGGATAAAGCCGAATGATGATCCGAACGACATTATCCAAGTGGGTAGTGTGATCGGATTTGTCATTTCTATTGAAAATGTGCTTTAATGGACAAGGGCAGGTTACACATCCCGCGGCGGGTTCGGTGTTGACAGGAGGCGGGGAAGCTGGTATAATACATAAAAGAGGAAATCAAACGCAGGAAATTTGTGCAGTTCCCCCTAATGGGAGGCAATTTGATTGGATAACTTGCATTCCGTCTTTGTCATCGGCGAGTCGCGCACCAATGCCGACAATGCCATCACAAAGATGTACGGCACCTTTTACATGGCGTTCGAGGTCGAGGAAACGACCTTTGAAATTCTGGACTTCAGCTGCACGCACACGATCGCCACAACGCAGGACTTCCTGCGCAGGCTATTCCTCGGTCAGACGTTCCCCGAGGTGGACGACTGGCTGGAGGATGCGCTGAACCGCCGCTACGGCGGCTCCTCGCGCAAGGCTGTGCTGGTCGCCTACCGTGACGCACTCAAGCGCTGGCGGCTGATGACCGGAAATGAATGAGAAAAATCGCATAGCTGCTTCACGACTGTCTGCCACCGCCCACCGCGATGGCGTCACAGCTGAAACCCAGCAGGATCAGGCACCTTAGGGTGTCCGGTTTTGTTGGGCTTTTTTGTCTTTGGCGGCAAGCCCCAAACGGGTCACAGCACTCTGTGAGTGTGACAATATCAGAAAAGGGAGAGAAACAATATGATCACCAATGGCTTTACTTATGTGGCGGTGCTGCTCTTTATGGCAGCCGTTCTCGTCACGCTGGAGAAGAGCGCCAAGGGCGGACTGCAGAAGTTCTTCAAGTACGTCCCCGCGGTCGTTCTCTGCTACCTGATCGCCATGCTCCTGTGCACGCTGGGCGTGTGGGATATGGCCGAGACCAAGCCCGCTTACTCCGCTCTGAAAAACAACCTCACCTACGCGATGATCTTCGCGATGCTGCTCCGCTGCGACATCCGCAAGGTCCTCAAGCTCGGCCCGAAGATGCTCATCGGCTTCTTCTGCGCTACCTTTACCATCATCATCGGCTTTGTCAGCGCGTTCGTGATGATGAAGGGTGTCATCGGCTCCGACGCCTGGATGGGCCTCGGCGCCCTCTGCGGCAGCTGGATCGGCGGCAGCGGCAACATGGTCGCCGTTCAGGCCGCGCTCGATATCAGTGAGGCCGACATGGGCTACGCGCTGGTCATCGACTCGATCGACTATTCCCTCTGGGTCATGTTCCTGCTGTGGGCCATTCAGCTCGCCCCCAAGTTCAACAAGTGGACCAAGGCCGACACCAGCAAGCTCGACGAGGTCTCCTCCCGTCTGGAGGAAGAGGCGAAGCTCAACACCAAGCCCATCACCTTCCAGAGCCTGATCCTCCTGCTCGGCTCCGCGTTCCTTGTCAGCGCCATCGCCACCAACGTTGGCAATAAGCTCTACGCGCTGACCAATTTCTCCGATAAGGCGACCTGGACCGTTCTGTTCGTCACCGTCGTCGCCCTGATCGCCGCCGTCACTCCGCTCGGCAAGGTCGCCGGCTCCAGCGAGGTCTCCAACCTCCTGCTCTATGCCGTCATCGGCCTGCTGGCCTCCCGCGCGAGCCTGCTCGAGCTCGGCGAGGCTCCCGCCTGGATCGCCACCGGCTTCATCGTCCTCGGCATCCACGCCGTGCTCATGCTCATTATCTGCAAGCTCCTCAAGCTCGACCTCTTCACCGCGGGCGTGGCCTCTCTCGCCAACATCGGCGGCACGGCCTCCGCACCGGTCCTCGCCGGCTCCTACTCCGGTTCTCTCGTTCCCGTCGGCATCCTGATGGCCCTCATGGGCTATGTGGTCGGCACGCCGCTGGCGGTCGTCTGCGCGCACATCATGGAGTCCCTGGCCTGAGAACCCTGACGCCGCGGCGTTTCCGCGCCGCGCTATGACTGCTTCGACTGTGCAGGTGAACGCCGTTTCACCTGCACAGTTGCCTAAGAACCCATTCAAAGGAGCAACGCTATGCCTGTTTTATCCGATCTTGAGCCGCGCGAGGTATTCGCCTGGTTTGAGCGCCTGTGCGCCATCCCCCACGGCTCGCACCACACAAAAGCGATCAGCGACTACCTGGTCGCGTTCGCCCGCGAACGCGGTCTTGCCTGCCGGCAGGATGCCGCCAACAATGTCGTCATCCGCAAGGCGGCCTCCGCCGGATACGAAAACGCGCCGGTCGTCATGCTGCAGGGCCATATCGACATGGTCTGCGAAAAGGACGCGGACTGCGCCAAGGATATGGAAACGGAGGGGCTCGACCTCTTTGTGGACGGCGACGTGATCGGCGCGCGGGACACGACGCTCGGCGGCGACGACGGCATCGCCGTCGCGATGGCGCTCGCCGTTCTGGACGCCGACGATATCCCCCACGGCCCGCTGGAGTGCGTCTTCACGTCGGACGAGGAGGTCGGTATGATCGGCGCCCGCGCACTCGACGCGAGCGACCTGAAGGCGAAGTATCTCATCAACATCGACTCGGAGGAGGAGGGCGTCCTCACGGTCAGCTGCGCCGGCGCCTGCCGCATGGCGTGTACGCTGCCCGTCACGCGCGCGCCCTTTGACGGGCAAACGCTCCGCGTCAAGATCAGCGGTCTTGCCGGCGGACACTCCGGCGAGGAGATCCACAAGGGCCGCGCCAACGCCAATCTTCTGCTCGGCCGCGCGCTCGACGAAATGAGCCGCGCGGGCGCGCTGCGCCTCATCCGCGCCGCAGGCGGCGCCAAGGACAACGCCATTCCGCGCGAGGCCGAGGCCGTCGTCTGCACCGACAACGGCGCCGCGCTGCGCGCCGCTGCGGAAGCGCTCACGAACGCGCTGCGCGCGGAATATCATGCCGCCGACGGGCATATCACCGTAACGGTCACCGAGGCCGACGACGGGCTTACGCCCATGGACGCCGCCGGCACGGAGCGGGCGATCACGCTGCTGCTCTGCGCGCCGAACGGCGTGGTGGAGATGAGCATGGACGTGCCGGGTCTTGTGCAGACCTCGCTCAACCTCGGTCGGCTTACCTCCGACGAGGCGGGTCTGTACGCCAGCTTCATGATCCGCTCGAGCATCAATTCCCAGAAGAACGCCGTAGCCTCGCGCCTTGCGCGGCTGGTGAAGGCACTGGGCGGGCGGACGGAGCAGGATTCCGATTACAGCGCCTGGCCTTACCGCCCCGAATCGCCCCTGCGCGACCGGATCGCGGAGGTCTTTTGCGAGCAGTACGGCGAAAAGCCGCGCATCGCCGCGCTTCACGCCGGACTGGAGTGCGGCATCCTCTCGGGCAAGCTGCCGGAGCTGGACTGCATCTCCATCGGCCCCGACCTGACCGACATCCACACCCCGCGCGAGCGCCTGCACATCGCCTCCACCGAACGGACGTGGCGGCTGCTGCTCGGAACGCTCAAGCGGCTGACCGCATGAGCACCGTACACAGCGGAGCAAAGAAAAGGAGAATTTGACAACTATGAACAGCTATGGATTGATCGACCTGCACTGCGACACGCTGGCAGAATACTGGAAATACGCGCACACCGGCAATCCCGATACGCTGGACGACCCCGGCCGCGTGCTGTCGCTGTCCAATATGCCGAAGGATGTCCACTGGGCGCAGTTCTACGCCGTGTTCATCCCCGACGAGGAGCGCGGGCAGGCCGCCATCGACTACTTTGAAAAGAACCGCGTGAACTTCTACCGCCAGATGGAGAAGTTCGGCGACCGCGTCGCCCCCTGCCGCAACGCCGACGACATGGAGAAGGCCTGGGCGGCGGGCAAGACCGCCGCGTTCCTGACCATCGAGAACGGCAGCGCGCTCGCCGGCGACCTTTCCCGCGTCCACACGCTCGCCGAGCAGGGCGTGCGCGCCATCACGCTGACCTGGAACGGCGAGAACGAGCTCGGCTCGGGCCACACCACCGACCACGGCATGAGCGAATTCGGCAAGGCCGCCGTGCGCGAGATGGAAAAGGAAAACATTCTGGTGGACGTGTCTCACCTCAACGATCCCGGTTTTGCGGACCTGCTGGAGGTCGCGACGAAGCCCTTTGTCGCCACGCATTCCAACACCCGCGCGCTGTGCAGCCACAAGCGCAACCTGACGGACGACATGATCCGTGAGATGGTGCGCCGTGACTGCCTGATCGGCCTGAACTACTTTGTGAAGTTCCTGCGCGACGACGGCGACGTGAAGAGCCTTGACGATCTCTACCGCCACGCCATGCACTTCTTCGAGCTGGGCGCGCGGAAGAACCTCGCCCTCGGCTCGGACTTCGACGGCTCCGTGCTGCCCGAGTGCCTGAACACGCCCGCCAAGGCCGCCTCGTTCTATGAATACCTGCTCTCCCGCGGCGTTTCACAGGAGGACGCGGACGGCATCTTCTACAAGAACGCGCAGGCGTTCTTCCACAAGAATCTTCGGTGACCGCAAGGGCGGATGGCTCACACGACAGAAAGGCCGACGTTTTCCCCGTGAAAACGCCGGCCTTTTCTTGGCGCCTTCCGGCGCCAATCACAGCGGGACAGTCCGATGGACCGCCCCGCTGTGTCCTTTATGAAGCTGTGTCCAACGGATCGTCGGACGCCAGTCGAAAAGGAGTCCTTCCCTTTTGGAAATATTCCTCTTGCAAAAGGAAAAGATTGTGTTACAATCGCGGCATAAAGCATTGAGGAGGCAACGCCGCATGGCTGCAAACACCGATCCGCGCCTGCAAAATCAGGTGATCTATTCCATTTACGTCCGCAACCACACGCCGGAGGGCACCTTCCGCGCCGTCATTCCCGACCTCGACCGCATCCGCGCGCTGGGGACGGATATCATCTGGCTGATGCCCATTCACCCCATCGGCGTCGAGGGCAAGAAAGGCACGCTGGGCTGCCCCTACGCCAACCGCGACTATCGCGCTGTCAACCCCGCCTACGGTACGATGGAGGACTTTGAAGCGCTGGTGCGCGAGATCCACGCGCGCGGCATGAAATGCATGATCGACGTGGTCTACAACCACACCTCGCCCGACTCCGTCCTCTACCGCGAGCATCCGGAATACTTCTATCACGACCCCGACGGCAAGCCGGGCAACAAGCTCGGCGACTGGGTCGACGTCATCGACCTTGACTACTCCAACCGCGGGCTTTGGCAGTATCTGACGGATACGCTCGTGCTGTGGGCCAAGCTGGTGGACGGCTTCCGCTGCGATGTGGCGTCCTTCGTCCCTGTAGAATTCTGGCTGCAGACCCGCGCGGCGGTCGCCGCCGTCAACCCGAACTGCGTCTGGCTCGCCGAAACGGTCCACCGCAGCTACGGCTGTCTCGCGCGGCGGCGCGGCGTCTATTCCGCGTCGGACGGCGAGGTGTTTCGAGCCTTCGATTTGGAATACGAGTACGATGTGTGCGAGGTATTCGACCGGTATCTGCGCGGCGAGGTCCCCCTGAGCCGCTATCTGGACGCGCTGAACTTTCAGGAGACCTGCTACCCCGCGAACTACAACAAGCTCCGCTTTCTGGAAAACCACGACCAGCCGCGCATCGCGTCCTTCGTGCGCGGCGAGCGCGCGCTCGTGAACTACACGGCGATGCTCTATTTTCTCAAGGGAACAACGCTGCTCTACGCGGGGCAGGAATTTGAAAACGACCACCTGCCCAGCCTTTTTGACCTCGACCCCATCGACCGCCGCACCGGTCATGATCTGAGCGAGCTGCTGCGCCGCCTGTACGCGGTCAAACAGCAGCTCGGCAGCGCCGACTGGTTCTCCGCCGACGCGGACGATGTGAACGACCTCGCGCTCCTTCAGCGCGGAAGCGCGGGCAGGCGCTTCGTGGGCGTGTTCTCCCTCAAGGCGAAGGCCGCCGGCGTGCGCGTGGACGCCGCCGACGGTGTGTATGAAAACCTCATCGACCGCAGCGCCGTCACCGTGAAAAACGGCATTCTTTCCTGCACGGGCGAGCCGGTGATCCTCCGCGTAGAGGGCTGAGCGTTTACCGCTCCACCCGCACAAGCAGCGGCTTCATCGTCTCCGCCGCGCGGCGGATGGCCTCCTCCGCCGGCAGGGCGAGCACGTTCGGGTCCATGACCTCAACGGAGCAGGGGCCGTCGTAGCCGATCGCCCGGACGCTCCGCAGCAGCTCCTCTAAGGGAGCGTCGCCCTCGCCGGGCCAGTAGCTCTCCGCACGCTGCGCCGTGAACGGGGCGCGCGCCGGGCAGTCGCTGACGTGGACCATAAAGAGCCGGTCGGCGCGCAGAGCCGACAGCTCCTCCGACCGTGAGCCGCCTGCGCAGAAATGCCAGGTGTCGAGCAGCATCCCCACATTGGCGCGGTCCACCGTGTCAAGGATCTCCGCGCATTGCGCGAAGGTCTGCACGGAGCTGCCCGGCACCGCCATAAATTCCAGCGCCAGCCGCACGCCGTAATCCGCCGCGGCGTCCGAGAGCCGCAGCAGCGAATCGGCGGTCTCGCGGCAGATCGCCGCCGCGGAAGTCCCCTCCGGCACATTAAAGGAAGCGATGACCTCCATGCAGTCGCAGTCGAGCACGCGGCAGGCCGCAAAGCACCAGTCGCTCAGCTCGCGCAGCATCCGCCCGCCGGCCTTGGTCTGAAAGGAAATGCTCTCAAGCGCGTTCAGACTCGCCGCGCGGACGCGCTGCTCCTCCAGCGTCCGCCGCAGCGCCTCCAGCGTCCCGCCGCCGCGCAGATAACGCAGGAGCGTGCCCTTGCGCAGCTCCACGGCGGAAAAGCTCGCCTGTGCGCAAAGCGCGATATCCTCCGGCAGCGTGCCGTTTTTCATCACGGTCATTTCATTGAAGCAAAGCTCCATTCTCTCGCTCTCCTCTGTTTTTGGAAATTTTGCGCGGAGGACCCTCGCTCTCACGCGACCCGCAGCGCCGCGCGGTACTGCCGCACGGTGCTGCGCTTTCTATTTCTTCCGCCATACATGCAGTACCCGCACGAGCGTCGCCGCGTCGAGCGGTTTGGTCAGATAGTCGTTCATTCCGGCCTCCTGCGCGCGGCGACGGTCCTCCGCAAAGGCCTGCGCCGTCATGGCGAGGATGGGGACCGTCTTTGCGTCAGGCCGCTCCATCGCGCGGATGGCCCGCGTCGCCTCGCAGCCGTCCAGCCCCGGCATCATCATATCCATCAAAATGGCGTCGAAGCTGCCCTCCGCCGAGGCTCGGAAACGCTCCACCGCCTCTCTGCCGTCCGACGCGTTCACCGGCTCCGCACCGGCGCTGCGCAGCAGGAACTCCGCGATCTCCATGTTCAGCGCGTTGTCCTCCGCCACCAGCACGCGCATCCCGCGCAGCGGCATTTCCTCCGCCTCGTCTGCGGTGAGCGCGGCGGACGGAGCTTCCTCGCAGTCCACGCGGAACGGAAGCGCAATGCGGAACGTCGTGCCGACGCCGCTCCTGCTTTCAAATTCGATCGTGCCGCCCATGCGGTCGATCAATCCCTTGGCGATGGACATTCCCAAGCCCGTCCCGCTGTAGGAAGAGCGCGCGTCGACCAGCTCCTGCGTAAAGGGCTCGAAGATGTGCCTCTGGTATTCCTCGCTCATGCCGATGCCCGTGTCGGCGCAGACGAACTCGAACCATGCCGTATTGCCCTCGCAGCGGAGCTCGCGGCAGGCGAGCGAAACGGTGCCGTTCTCGCGGTTGTACTTGACGGCGTTGCTGAGAATGTTCATCAGAATGCGCTTGAGGTGAACGGGGCTGCCCACCAGCGCGGTGTGCGTCAAGCGCCGCGGCGCGCGCAGAACGCGGACGCCGCGCTCCTTGGCCGTATATTCCAGCGACGTGCTGACCGCGTCCAGCAGCTCAATGAGGTCGAAGGGCCGCTCCTCCAGCGTTACCTCGCCGGCTTCCAGCTTGCCCATGTCCAGCACCTCATTCACCAGCTCCAGCAAAAGCTGCGCGGAGACGCGAATTTTCTGCCGGCACTCCGCCTGCTTCTGCAGGTCGCCGCTGTAGTGATCGCCGATCGCCACCATGCCCTGAATGCCGTTGATCGGCGTGCGGATATCGTGGCTCATGCGCTGCAAAAACTCTGTCTTGGCGGCGTTGGCCCGCTCGGCCCGCCGCGCGGCCTCCATCAGCTTTTCCTGATACTCCCGCTCCTGCCGGAGCCGGCGCGCCTGGTAGCTCTGCGCCGTTTTCCACCGCAGCGTCATGACCAGCATCAGCACCACCGCGTAGAAAAACAGTGCCATCGCAGCGTTTCGGATCGTATTGCCGAAAATATTGCGCTCCGGCATATAGGCGTATACATAATAGGTCCGCCCGCGACGGACCATACCGAGGCTGCGGTGCGGCGTCTCGCCGTCATCGCTGCGCACGGTGAGCATCTCATCGTTCCGACCTCTCCGGGTGAGATTGCGCAGCACCGGGGTCTCGTCCGAGTCAAGCCCCACCAGCGCGCTGTCGCTCGACGCAATGACCTTCCGGCCGTCCGTCACCACCAGCGTTTCCTCGCGGTCGGTCTGATAGCTGTCCAGCAGCGTGGTGAAGAGCAGTCCGTAGGTTCGGATGTACTCCACCGGCGTGCGGTAATAAGCCACCACAACGCCCTCGGTGTCATAGCGGCCGTGCGCCGCCATGTCGATATACGAGCCGTCCGGGCAGTAGACGCGCCCGGCATAGGTCTTTTTCGGATAGCGCGCCGTTTCCCGCAGCGCCTCCTTTCCAAGCTCTGACATCAGCAGCCCGATCTCCTCCTCGTGCGAGGCGCAGGCAGCCGCGATCTCCCCGTCTCCGTCCAGCAGAAGGATGCCCGAAAGGTAATGGTTCCGGGCGCAGTCCCGCAGCAGCGCCTCGTCCGGCGCTTGCTCCGGATACGCCAGCTCCGGCGCCACCTGCCGCGCCTCCTCCATCACGCGCATCAGCCCTCGGGTCTCCGACGCGGTGGACATCATGCTGTAGGAGGTGCATTGCTCGCTGGCATACGACACCACGCTCAAAAGATGCTCCTCCGCCTCCGCCAGATCCGACCGGATCGACAGCAGCAGCACGCTGCCGACGCCGAGCAGAAACACCAGCACCGCCGCGATGGGAAAGGACGGCCCCTCCGGCCGCCAGAGCTTCTTTTCAGTCCGCATCGGCGTCCACCTCCAGATAGCGCTCCGCGTCCGGCAGGTACGCGCCGATGATCTCTGCCGCCGTGCCGTCGCCGCGCATTTCGGCAAGCACCCGATCCAGCTCCTGCTCCAAACCGCGTGTGTCATTTTTGGCAAAGGCCGCGCCGAGTCCCACAGTCAGCAGCGGCTCGTCCAAAATGCGGTAGTTCACGCCGTAGTCCGCCATGTATTGCAGGATGGAGGTCTCGTGCGCCGCCACCGCGTCGGCGTAGCCCTTGCTTAGGAAAGGGTAGATCAGCTCGCGATTCTGCAGCGATATCAGCGCGCGAAGCTCCGGCACGCCGCTCTCCTCCGGGTGCAGGAACAGCTCCTCCGGCTTCGTCGTAGCCTGCACCGCAAGCGTTCGATCGGCAAGATCCGCGAGCGTCTCGATATCGCTGTCCGGCATTACCGCAACCACCTGACGGCTGAGCATATAGGGCCCCGCCCAGCGGTAGTCCTCCTCACGTCCGTCCATCGTAAAGCTGCACCAGATGCAGTCGATCTCGCCGCTCTCGACCAGCTCCTTCTTGTCGGCCCAGTCGATGAAACGGTATTCCACCCGATAGCCCATGCGCCCGAAGGCCTCCGCCGCCAGCTCCACATCAATGCCGGTCGGCAGACCGTCCGCGCCGATGTAGGTATAGGGCGGGTAGCTGTCAACGCCGACCACGATCAGCGGCCGCGCATCCTCATCCTGCTCCGGCGTCTCCGTCGCGCAGCCGCTCAGGACGCCCACCGCCAGCGCCAGCACCAGCAGAAGGCCGAGCCGTTTCTTTCTTCGCATAAAGAGTCTCCTTGTCCGGCGCGCGGGCGCGCTCCGCGCCGCCCGCACCGCATGATTTTCGTTTCATCATACCATATTTTTCCGGCTCTGCCAAGAGTCCGGCAGGCGCGGTATGCATTTCGTACCGCAAAAACATACATTTCAGGCAGATTGTTCGCACCCGCTCAAATATTGTGGTATGCTCTATTTTGTAAAATTGTCGGGAAACAAGTCGCTTCCCCTCGAATTTTGGAATAAGGACGCGTCACGTTTTTATTTCCTGACCGGGTTTTCCGTTCAGCATGGCAGATCAACCGCAGACTTTCAGGGAGGACAGAAAGAGCATGGACAAGAAGAACAACATGAAGAAGGCTATGTACGAAATGTTCGGCGTCGGCGGAGACGGCGCCGAAGCGGCAAGCACTGCTCCGGCGCAGGTCAAGAGCGCACCCATCGAGGTCAAGAGCACCCCGGGTGCGGAGAAAAAGAGCGCGGAGCACGCTCCGGTCAAGGCGCCCGAGGCCAAGCCCGCCGCCAGCTTTCTTGCCCCCGGCACGGTCTTTGAAGGCTCCTTCCGCGCCAAGGGCGACATTGAGATCGCCGGCGAGCTCAAGGGCGACGTGGCCTCCGAGGGCAGCGTGCTGCTGCGCTCCAACCTGCAGAGCAATATCACGGCGGGCAGCGTGAAGCTGACCGGCTGCACTCTCATCGGCGACATCACCGCGAGCGGTCCCGTCACCGTCAGCGAGGATTCCAAGGTCACGGGCAATATCACGGCGCAGTCTCTGCTGTGCGCCGGCGAGATCAACGGCGACATCCGCATCAGCGGCAACACCCAGATGGACGCCAACGCGCGTGTGAGCGGCAGCGTCGTCACCGGCACGATCTCCGTGGCGGCGGGCGCGGTCCTGAACGGCAGCGTTGAGATGAAGGGTACCGCGGAGGCGAAGTCTTGAACGCCGCGGCAAAGGAACTGCCTGTCTCCTACGATCTGAGCAAGCCGCAGGAGAACAAGGAGCCCTACGTCGGCAGCGTCCTGTTTTTTAAGCACGTCATCTTCACCGTGACGCTGCTGCTGATCCTCATTCCCACGACGCTGTCCATCTACCTCTTCGCGCAGGTCCGCAGCCTGAACCGGCAGCTCGACGCGGCGGGCAGTCAGCTGGCGGCCATGCAGGAGCAGCTCTCGTCGACTGCGCCCGAGGGCGGCGAGCCCACGCCGGCCGAACCCGAGCCGCCGGTGAGCGAGGTCCCGGCCTACACGGAGCTCTACCCCGAGCTGTACGCCGACGATTCGCAGCGCGGCACCGTGGACGTGGACAACGCCGTCTACCTGACCTTTGACGACGGTCCCTCGGCGCGGACGGATGAAATTCTGGAGATCCTTGACCGTTACGGCGTCAAGGCCACCTTCTTTGTGGTCGGCGCGAACGAGGAGGGCGATCTCGAGCGGATGCAGAAGATCGTCGCGGCGGGCCACACGCTCGCCATCCACAGCTATTCGCACGATTACAAGAAAATTTATGCCTCGGTCGAAGCGTATCTGGAGGACTTCAATCAGATGTTCTGCCAGATCTACGAGGCCACCGGCGTCAAGCCGCAGATCTTCCGCTTCCCCGGCGGCAGCGTCAACAGCTATAATGTCGGCATCCATCAGCAGCTCATCGCCGAAATGACACGGCGCGGCTTCGTCTACTTCGACTGGAACGTCGCCAACGGCGACGCCGTGTTCTCCAAAATTCAGCCCTCGTCGACGCTGACGGCCAATGCGCTCAAGGGTGTCGGCACCGTGCGGCGCGCCATCATCCTCATGCACGACAGCAACGCCAAGACGACTACCGTCGAGGCCCTGCCTGCCATCATCGAGGGCTATCTTGAGGCGGGCTACTCCTTCGCCGCTCTCACCCCATCGACCCGCTCCGTCACGTTCAGCTATCTGGACTGACCGCAAACGGCAAAAAAAGATCGACCCCGCAGGGCCAAACGGCCCTGCGGGGTTTTCTGTTCGCTTCTTTCGCCGCGGTCCGTGCCGGACCGTTGCGGGCAGGGCGTCAGCCGAGCTTTTCGCACAGGTCCTCGAGCGCGGCGGTCATGGCCTCCTCAAAGGAGGGGTGCGGCCGCATCGCGCGGCAGAACTGCTCGGCGGTCAGGCGGTTGGCGAGCGCCTGCGCCGCGCCGCCGATCATATCGCTCGCGTGCTCGCACATGAGCTGCGCGCCGAGAAGCTCGTGCGTTTCGGCATGGGCGACAAATTTCATGAAGCAGCGGCCCGGGTCGGCGATGACCGTTTTGGCGTTGCCGAACAGGACGTGCTTGCCGACCTTGACAGGAATGCCCACCTCCTTCGCCTCGGCCTCGGTGAGACCGACGACCGCGATCTCGGGACGACAGTAGATGCAGCTCGGCACGACCGAAAGATCGGTGTGGTCCTGCACGCCGCACAGGCGCTCGACACAGGCAATGCCCTGCGCGGTGGCGACGTGGGCGAGCTGGATCTTCGAGGACACATCGCCGATGGCATAGACGTGCGGCAGGCTCGTTTCAAAATTCTCGTCCACCGCGATGCTGCGGCCGTTCATTTCGACGCCGACGCCGTCGGCGAACAGGCCGTCGCAGTAGGCACGGCGGCCGATGGCACAGAGCACGGCCTCACCGGAGACGGTCTCCTCCTTTTCCTTGCAGGTGAAGTGTACAGCGAGGTCCTCGCCCGCCTGCTCCACGCGCTGTACCATCGCGTTCGTGAAGACCTTCACGCCCTGCTTTTTGAGGATGAGCGCGAGGTTCTGCCCTAGCTCCTTATCCATGTTCGGCAGCAGGCGGTCCATGCCCTCAATGACCGTGACGGCACAGCCGAGGTCGGCGTAAAACGTGGCAAATTCAATGCCGATGACGCCGCCGCCGATGATGACGATGGAGCGGTAGAGGTGGTCGCAGCCCTCCAGCAGCTCGTCGGAGGTCATGGCAAGCTCCAGTCCCGGGATCGGCGGGCGGGACGGCACGGAGCCGGTGGCAATGAGAATGTCGCCGCAGGTGTAGTCGTTGGCGCTGCCGTCCGCGTCCGTCACGCGGACGCTGCCGGAGCCGGTGATGAGCGCCGTGCCGTGCAGCAGGTCGATCTTCGCGCTCTTGAAAAGCGACTCGATGCCGGCGGAGAGCTTCTGCGAAACGGCGCGCTTATAGGCAAAAATTTCCGCCATGTCGACGCGGATATCCTCGGCGTGGATGCCGCAATGCGCGCCGTTTTTCGCGTCGCGGTAAATGGCGGAGGAGTGGAGCAGCGTTTTGGTCGGGATGCAGCCGCGGTTCAGACAGGTGCCGCCCGCTTCGCGTCGCTCGACCACGGCGACCTTTTTGCCCAGCTTTGCCGCGCGGAGCGCGGCCTCGTAGCCGCCGGGGCCGGCGCCGATGACGATGAGTTGATAATCAGTCATAGTGTTTCTTTCCTTTTGATGGCAATGCCGCCGTTTTCGCGGCGGCATTGCGTGATGTTGGGAGCTCGTATCGCTTCCGTCAAGCGAATGAATAACGCAGGATCATATTGCGGGCCGCGCCGACCTCGTCCAGACGGCGGACGGGCGTATCATGCGGCGCGGTATGGAGCGCGTCGGGGTCGGAATAGGCAAGGTCGAAGAGCCTGCCGTAGATGTCGCAGACCTCGTCCATGGTCTCCTTGCTCTCGGTCTCGCAGGGCTCGACCATGAGCGCCTCGTGGACGATGAGTGGGAAGTACATTGTGGGCGGATGCAGGCCGTAGTCGAGCATTCCCTTGGCAAGGTCGAGCGCGGAAACGCCGGTCTCCTTGTGCAGATCCACCAGCGACATGACGAACTCGTGCATACAAATTTCGTCGTAGGCCATGGTAAACTTCTCCGCGAGCTTCACGCGCATATAGTTGGCGTTGAGCACGGCGTTCATCGCGGCCTCGGGGATGCCTTTCTTGCCGAGCGTGAGAACGTAGGTCAGCGCCTTGATGCAGACGTCGAAGTTGCCGTAGAACAGCTTCACGCGGCCGATGGACTTCTCGGGATAGTCGAAGTCAAACCCGCCGTCCTTCTCCACGACCAGCGGGCCGGGCATATACTTGCGCAGGAAGTCCTTGCAGCCGACCGCGCCCGCGCCGGGGCCACCGCCGCCGTGCGGCGTGGCAAAGGTCTTGTGCAGATTCGAGTGGATGCAGTCAAAGCCCATGTCGCCGGGGCGGACAACACCCATGACGGCGTTGAGGTTCGCACCGTCGTAGTAGCACAGGCCGCCCGCGTCGTGGACGATCTTCGTGATCTCGAGGATGTTCTTATCGAAGATACCGACCGTGTTCGGGTTTGTGAGCATCAAGCCCGCCGTGTCGGGTCCGACGGCGGCGCGCAGCGCGTCGAGGTCGACGCAGCCGTCCGCGCCGGAGGGGATGTTCACCACCTGATAGCCGCACATCGCGGCGGTCGCGGGGTTGGTGCCATGGGCGGAGTCAGGCACGATGATCTTTGTGCGCGCGGTGTCGCCGCGGTCGGTGTGGTACGCCTTGATGAGCAGCACACCGGTGAATTCGCCGTGTGCGCCCGCGGCGGGCTGAAACGTGACCGCGTCCATGCCGAAGATCTCGCCCAGCTCGCTGCCCAGAACGTGCAGCGCTTCGAGCGCGCCCTGCGCGGTCTCAACCGGCTGAAGCGGGTGGAGCTGCGTGAAGCCCGGCAGCGCCGCCATGTCCTCGTCGATCTTGGGGTTGTACTTCATCGTGCAGGAGCCGAGGGGATAGAAGCCGTCGTTCACGCCGTGGATGCGCTTGCAAAGCGCCGTGTAGTGGCGCGTCAGCTCATTTTCGCTCACATGCGGCAGGCGCAGCGGCGCGGTGCGCTCCTCGGGCAGCGTGTATTCCGGCACGTCGCACGCGGGCATCAGGCTCAGGCCGCGCCCCTCCGCGCCAAGCTCAAAGATCAGCTTCATTTCAGCACCTCCTTCACGATGGAAACGGCTTTGTCAAGCTGTGCCTTGCTCACAAGCTCGGTCACGCACCAGAGGATGCCGCCGTCCGCCTCCGCGCCGCCGAGGATTCCCGCCGCGTCGAGCGCGTCGAGGATCTTCTTGCGGCAGTTGGGGCAGGCACACTCGGTCACGAACTCGTGGAAGAATTCGCCCTTGTACTTGATGGTGCAGCCGATCTTTTCCAACTCGGAGGCAAAGTAGTGCGCCTTTGAGGTGCAGAGCCGCGCACACTGCTTCATGCCCGCTTCGCCCATCGCCGCCATGTAAACGCCCGCGGTGAAGGCGCACAGCGCCTGATTCGAGCAGATGTTGGAGCTGGCCTTCTCACGGCGGATGTGCTGCTCGCGCGCGGAGAGCGTGAGGACATAGCCGGTCTTGCCGTCCACGTCCTTCGTCTGACCGACGATGCGGCCAGGCAGCTTGCGCGTCATGGCGGCAGTCGTCGCCATAAAGCCGAGGTAGGGGCCGCCGAAGGCGGTGTCGAGCCCGAGGGGCTGACCGTCGCCCACGGCGATGTCCGCGCCCATCTCACGCGGAGGCGGCAAAAGGGTGCAGGCGATCGGGTTCACGCCCATAACAAACTTCGCGCCCGCGGCGTGGACGAGCTCGCCGATGGCCTTTGCGTCTTCGATCTGCCCGAAGTAGTTCGGCTGCTGGAGATAGAAGCACGCGGCGTCCTCGCCGAGCGCCGCTTTGAGCGCATCGAGATCCGTTCTGCCGTCCTTTGCGGGAACAACGGTCAGCTCGGTATTCGAGGCGAAGCAGTAGGTCTGCATGACCTCGATGACCTGCGGGTTCGCGCAGGCCGAGACATACGCCTTTGTGCGCTTGCGGTCGCGGCACATGGGGATGGTCTCGGCGGCGGCGGTCGCGCCGTCGTAGTGGGAGGCGTTGGCAACGTCCATGCCCGTCAGCTCGCAGATCATGGTCTGGAACTCAAACGTGCCCTGCAGCACGCCCTGACTGATCTCCGCCTGATAGGGCGTATAGCAGGTGACCAGCTCCTCGCGGGAGGTGATGGACTTCACAACGGCGGGAATGAAGTGGCGGTAGGCGCCCGCGCCGCGCAGAACAGTCTTGTAGACCTTGTTCTTTTCGGCCATGGCGGTGACG
>CALDMA010000147.1 GCA_937915075.1 uncultured Oscillospiraceae bacterium | reverse complement strand
CTCGGTGCCGACCGTGCCGCTGCTGTTGCCGCCGGGCAGCGACTCCATACCCTGACGGTGCGCGATGCCGGAATAATCGGACACCCTCACATCGGCGCCCGCCGCCGCGAGCAGCTTCTGACAGGCCCGCCGGCAGGCTTCGCCGGTCACGAGCGTCTGGCGCGAGCCGGAGGTCGTGCCGGAGTCCGGCGCGTTCACCGTGTTGGCGGCCTCGTAGACGATATCCTCGCGCTCACAGTGCAGCATGGTGCAGACGATCTGCGTCAGCACCGTGCCAAGTCCCTGTCCGATGCAGGATGCGCCGGAGCGGATATGGAGCTTCCCGTCCCGGACCGCCACGATGCAGCGGCCGGTATCGGGGATGCCCACGCCGACACCTGCGTTCTTCATCGCGCAGGCGATGCCGATGTTCCTGTTCTGCTCGCAGATGTCCTTCACCGCCTCGAGCGTCTCCACCAAGCCGGTGGACGGCGGCGCGATCTGCCCGTTCGGCAGCGTCTGCCCGGGGCGGATGGCGTTGCGGTAGCGGATCTCCCACGGGGAAATGCCCAGCTCGTGCGCCATCTTCGTGAGCGTCATTTCCATGGCGTAGCAGGTCTGCGTCACGCCGAAGCCGCGGAACGCGCCCGCTGGCGGGTTGTTTGTATAGTACGCCTTGCCGGTGATCTCAAAATTTTCGTAATGATAGGGGCCCGCCGCGTGCGTGCAGGCACGCTCGAGCACCGGTCCGCCGAGCGAGGCATACGCGCCGGTGTCGGCGACCACCTCGGCCTTGACGCCCTGAATGAGGCCGTCGCGATTGCAGCCCATGGTGATGGTCACCTTCATCGGGTGGCGCTTCGGGTGGACGAGCATACTTTCCTTGCGGCTCAGCTTCACCTTGACCGGACGGCCCGTGAGGTAGGCGACGAGCGCCGCGTGGTGCTGCACCGTCATATCCTCCTTGCCGCCGAAGCCTCCGCCGACGAGCATATTGGTCACATGGATCTTTTCCTTGGGAAGCCCCAGCAGACGGGAGACCTCCCGCGCCGTGTCGTAAGCGCCCTGATCGGTGGAGAGGATGGTCAGCCCATCCTCGTCGGGATAGGCGACCGCACACTCCGGCTCGAGAAAGGCGTGCTCCGTGTACGGCGTTTCGTAGTGATACATCAGCACATAGTCCGCGTCGCGGATAGCCTGATCGGCGTTGCCGCGGCTGACGTGCTTTTCGCACAGCAGGTTGCCGGACTCATGCACGAGCGGCGCAAAGGGCTGGGAGGCATAGGTCGGGCTAAACACCGGCTTGAGCGGCTCGTAGTCGATCTCGACGAGCGCCTTTGCCTGCTCCAAGGCCTCCTTTGTCTCCGCCGCCACAAGGCAGATGGCGTCGCCGAGGTAGTGGGTGATCCTGCCGACGGGGATCATCGCGTCCCAGTCCTGCTGCAGATGGCCGACCTTGATCTCCCCCGGAATGTCCTCCGCCGTGTAGACGCCGACCACGCCGGGCAGGGCCTCCGCCTTTTCCTTATGGATGGCAAGTACCCGCGCGCGGGGGTATTTGCTGCGCACGGCGCCGGCGTAGAGCATACCGTCCACATACAGGTCGTCCGGATACTTGCCGTAGCCCTGCACCTTTTCCGCCACGTCCACGCGCACGGCGCGTTCGCCGACGCCGCAGCCCGTCTTTTTCTCCTCCGGCAGCTTGCCGCTGCGGAGGATCTCCGCCGCGAGCAGAATGCCGTCGATGATCTTCACATAGCCCGTGCAGCGGCAGATGTTGTTGCGGATGGCGAACGCCGCCTCCTCGCGCGTCGGCGTTGGGTTTGCGTCCAGCAGCGCCTTGGCGGAGATGACCATGCCCGGGATGCAGAAGCCGCACTGCACCGCGCCGGCCTTGCCGAAGGCGTAGGTATATACGGCCTTCTCCCAGTCGGAAAGGCCCTCGACCGTAAGGACGGTCTTTCCCTCCAGCTTGTCCGTCGAGGGAACGCAGGCCTTCGTCGCCTTGCCGTCGATGAGGACATGGCAGGTGCCGCACGCGCCCTCGCTGCATCCGTCCTTGACGGAGGTCAGGCGCAGCTCGTCGCGCAGAAAACGGATGAGCTTTTGGTTTTTCTCCGCCTGCACGGTCTGTCCGTTCACGGTAAATGTCGCCATAGCGGGGTCTCCCTTCCCAAACTTTTTGTTTGGACTGCTTATTATTTTTCATTTTCATTGTATCACATTCGTCCGAAATTGCAACAAAAAGACACGCGAGCGTGATACTATTTGCAAGATAGCGCCGCTTCGTGCCGAAAGATTGAATTATATGTGAATCTTCTCCCTCCTCGCTTGACAAAAGCAGGCTTTTCCACTATGATTTCCGTATCCTTTCCACGGCTGCGACGAGGCGGGCTCGCCCCTCCCGTGCAGCCGTTCCATTCCATATCGGAGGAACGCCTATGAAAGAAGTCAAGACCCCGAAAAAGCCCCTGATCTTCTACTACGCCGTCGCCATGCTCGCGGTATTTCTCTTCAACTTTCTCGCCATGCCGTGGCTCGCACAGCACCAGATCAAGGAGGTGGATTACAACACCTTTGTCGAAATGATCGAGCAGGACAAGGTCGGCAAGGTCGAAATTCAGGAGCAGGACAACCGCATCCTCTTTACCGATAAGGACGAGACCGTTATCTACAAGACCGCCATGGTGTCGGACGACGACCTCTCCGCCCGGCTTTTGGAGGCGGGCGTTTCCTTCAAGGGCGAGGAGATCGAGCAGACCTCCCTGCTCGTCGACATTCTCGGCTGGGTGCTGCCCATCCTGATCTTCCTTGCGCTCGGGCAGTATATGTCCAAGAAGATGGCGGACAAGCTCGGCGGCGGCAACTCGATGATGTTCGGCTTGGGCGGAAACAGCAACGTCAAGGTCTACGTCCAGTCCACCGAGGGCATCCATTTCTCCGACGTCGCGGGCGAGGACGAGGCCAAGGAGAATCTGCAGGAGGTCGTCAACTACCTCCACGACCCCAGCAAGTATCAGGAGATCGGCGCGTCCATGCCCAAGGGCATATTGCTCGTCGGCCCTCCGGGAACCGGCAAGACCATGCTCGCCAAGGCGGTCGCGGGCGAATCGAACGTTCCGTTCTTCTCCATCTCTGGCTCGGAGTTCGTGGAGATGTTCGTCGGCATGGGCGCCTCCAAGGTGCGCGATCTATTCAAGCAGGCCAAGGAAAAGGCGCCGTGCATCGTCTTTATCGACGAGATCGACGCCATCGGCCAGAAGCGCAGCGGCGGCCAGTACGGCGGCA
>CALDMA010000146.1 GCA_937915075.1 uncultured Oscillospiraceae bacterium | reverse complement strand
ACATCCGCGGCCGCGTAGCGTATGCTATAAACAGTCTCTTCACGGGGAGAAGAAAAAATCCGCGCTTTTTGAAAAAAGTGTTGACAAAAAGACGCGGATATAGTAGTATATCACTGTTCGATTCGCGCGGTTAGCTCAGCTGGTAGAGCACATGCTTGACGTGCATGGGGTCACAGGTTCGAGTCCTGTACCGCGCACCAGAAAAAAGCCTTGAAGTTTCAGTAACTTCAAGGCTTTTTTGCTGCCCTGAAACCCTGTTTAGCCTTATTTTTAGCCTTATTGTCCCTCAAGCACCCGAAACGCTCTTGATAAACCGTTCCATGCGGGCAGCACTGTCCTGCTTCATCTGCTTTGTGACGTGTCCGTAAACATCCAGCGTAAACGCAGCGGTAGCGTGTCCGAGGTTTTCCTGCACGGTCTTAATGTCGTCGCCGCTTTTAATAGAGGCGACGGCAAAAGTATGACGCAGATCGTGGAAGCGTGTGGCCGGTGACCGATGCTTCGGACGATACGCTTGAAGCAGTCGTACACGGTTCGATAAGACAGATAGCCGCCGGTTTGGTTGGTGAATATGAGGCCATGCTCTTCCCATGCATCACCGGCCTCCATCCGCATACTGTTTTGCTCCAGCTTTTGAAGTCAGAACAACTGAATAACCGATGGGGCCAACGTCAAACAACGGCTCTTGTTATTCTTTGGTGGAGAGAAATAATACCCTCCGCCCTTTTTCTGCTCCCTGCGAAGCTGCCGTTTTACCGTGAGAGTACCCGTCTGAAAGTCGATGTGTTCCCAGCCGAGGCCGAGTACTTCACCTTCGCGTAATCCAGTGAACAAAGCAATCTTATAGAGGTATTCGTGCGGATGCCCCTGCACCTCGCGCAGAAATACAGCGACTTGCTCTTCCTCCAAGGGGGGCATCTCTTTTCTGATGATACGCGGGAGAATGCAAGCCTCGCTTGGGTTTGTGCGAAGGTAGCCGATTAGGACAGCCTGCTTTAAAGCTTTGTGCAGCACGCCGTGAATGTTCTTGATGGACTTTGCGGAGAGAGGAGTAGCATCAGGTTTTGACGGCTTGGCAAGCTCGTTGTAGAAATGCTGCACCGTGTGAGCATTCAGCGCATCGAGACGGATATGACCGAGATGCGGGTCGATATATAACTCAATGGTGCGCTTATAAAGGTATGCGGTAGAAGCCTTGACCCCGACAAGATAATCCTGTGCCCATATGGACATCCATTCGGATATGCTGAGCTTACAGGGAGCAACATAGGTTTTTGCATCAATTTCAGCGGTGATCTGCCGAAGCTTTTGTGCAACCTCCTTCTGAGTTTTCCCTGTAATGCTGCGCTGGATCTGCTTGCCGGTACAAGCGTCGTACCCCTCGGTATAGCGCCCCTGCCAGTAAGTGTATTCTTTTCCGTTGCGAGTGGTTGTGATCTTTCGGATAGAACCGGCGCCGTTAGCACCCTTTTTGTTTTCATTCTTGCGCGACATATATTCTCCTTTCCGCCGCGCAGGACATACCTAAATAATATGATACGCCCTGCGCAGCAGAAATGCAAAGCTTTATTTGAGAGACTTAGGCCTCTATTTCTCGGTATTCTCCAAGAACTCGATCAACGCGTTCTTGGGGATACGCACCTGTCGGCCGATGCGGATGCTGCGGAGCCTGCCGCTGCGGACCAACTCATAAGCTGTGTTGCGCCCGATGCCGAGGATCGGCATCAGTTCCTCCACACGCAGCGTCACGGGGAGGTCGTCAAGGGAACGGTACTTATTCTCCATCGCGGCCCCGCTTTCTGACCGACGCAAGGTAAATGTTCGTTACATCGGCACGCTCATGGCCCAACAGGCGCGAGACCGCATAGTGCGCGTCAATGGCGCTCATGCCGCCCTCCGTCAGCCTTGTGTACTGCTCCGCTGCATAGGTGTGCCGCGAAGTCCGTGGAAGGTCAAACGGCGGTCGGAGCCCTCGTCGCTGATCTCATTGCGGTAGCGGTAGATGAACAGCTCCAAGGCGTTGATGGCGCGGTCAGTAGGAATCCCGTCCGGCACCAGCAGCTTGTGTCCGCGCTCAGTTTGGGCCAGCAGCTCGCGGAGCATCATCAGAATACGCTCGTCCTCAATGGGAACGGTCCGCACCTTGCCGCCCTTGCCCTTTACGGTGAGGGCGTTTTCCCGTAATGCCCGTTCCGCTGCCGCTGTGTCTATGCGAAAACACTCGTGGATACGAAGCCCTGCGTAGCGCCCGAGGTAGAGCGCGAGAATGAAGTCATCACGGTTTTCAGCCATCGCCTTGCCGAGCAGACGGTTGAACTCCGGTCCGCTCCATGTCCGGTCGAGCTGTCCGAACCGGCGGCGCTCCAGCTCGACGCCTAACTCGCTATTTGTTGGCAGCGTGTACTTTGGGTGGGACATCTTATCGTGGAAGAAACGGATGGCGGCAAGGTCGGTTTTTACAGTACTGGCAGACTTGCCAGTATCCTGTAGGTACAGCACATAGCTCACCAGATGCTTGCCGCTGATGTTCTCAAGCTTTTGCAGATGGTATTCTGCGGCAAGGTAGACGCAGAACCGTTTGCACGCCTCGTAGTAGCGCTCCTTAGTGCGAAAGCTGCCCTGACGGTTGTGCTTGGCAATACGATCCAACTGAGATACCAATGTCTCATAGATGCCGCCTTGATTGATCGTGGTTGTCATAGAAAGGAGTCCTCCTTGTGATTGAAAATGTCCAATGAACACAGCTCACCCGCTGGCATGAACAGCCTGTTTCTGGCTGATCTCTGTAGAAACAGATAGAAATCACAGGAGAAAACCCTGTTATATCAGTACTTAGGAACTCCGTTCCGCCATCTGTCTCTATTTATGAAATTGGGATGTTTAGTATCAACACCGCATGGAGAGGATGACTCTCTGTCTGATGAGACTGCGGCGAACACGACCGTTGGAAGCGGCTGCGGTGAAAGTACCGCACGTGTTCTTTGATCCGTCGGCACGGATCGGATTTGAAAGAGCTGCTTCGCATAGCCGACCAGATACGAAGCATACCTGGATGCGAGGCCCGGCAGCTGGCACTGCTGGAGGAGAATGAAGGGGACCTTTCGCCCTGCCAGAAGCGGAAGTGACTGGCGGTCAGGACCAGCCTGAAAATAATTCCAAGAACAAATGCGTAAACCATAAAACCTCCTTTGCCCGCATCAGATCAGGGAGACGTAAGCGTCAAAGCAGAGGGCGGCTGGACCACACATGGGACAATAGTGGTGGGAA
>CALDMA010000145.1 GCA_937915075.1 uncultured Oscillospiraceae bacterium | reverse complement strand
CCGGGGCGGCAGCGACATCACCGGCGCGCTGGCGGCGGCGGCGCTGGACGCCGATGTCTACGAGAACTGGACGGACGTCTCCGGCATTCTGATGGCCGACCCGCGCATCGTGGACGATCCCGCGCCCATCCGCCACCTCACCTATGGCGAGCTGCGCGAGCTGAGCTACATCGGCGCGCAGGTGCTCCACGAGGGCACCATCTTCCCCGTGCGTGAGAAGAACATCCCGCTCAACATCCGCAACACGAACGAGCCCGAGCACCCCGGCACCACCATCCTCGAGAGCATTGAGGAGGACACAAACGACGGCAGCTTCATCACCGGCATCGCGGGCAAGAAGGGCTTCTCCGTCATCACCATCGCCAAGACCGGTATGTCCGGCGACCCCGGCACGCTCGTGCGTATTCTGGAGATCCTCGCCAAGCACGAGGTCAACGTGGAGTATATCCCCTCCGGCATCGACATCATCTCGCTGGTGGTGGAGAGCAAAAAGGTCTCCAAATGCCTCTACGCCATGCTGGGCGAGCTGCAAAAAGAGGTGCAGCCGAATAAGATAACGGTGACGGAGCACATCGCGGTCGTTGCGGCGGTCGGCCGGAAGATGGCATACCGCCCCGGCGTTTCCGGCAAGATCTTTGCCAAGCTCGGTGAGAACGGCGTGAACATCCGCATGATCACGCAGGGCCCCGAGGAGCTGAACATCATCGTCGGCGTGGAGGAAAAGGACTTCGCGCAGGCCATTCGCGTACTGTATGACAGCTTTGTCAAGGAACATATTTAAGGAAAAGTGAGGGTAATACCATGAAGCTTTATAACGTAGGCATTCTCGGCGCGACGGGCGCCGTGGGTCAGGAAATGATGAAAATTCTTTTAGAGCGTAAATTCCCTGTCGGTGAGCTGCGTCCCATCGCCTCCGCGCGCAGCGCAGGCAGCGAGATCGACTTCGGCGGCAGGAAGTGCACGATCGTCGAAGCGTCGGACGACGCCTTTGAGGGTCTTGACATCGTGCTCGGCGCGGCGGAGAACGACATCGCCGAGCGCTTCGCGCCCGCCATTGTCAAGGCCGGCGCCGTGTTCGTCGATAACTCCAGCGCCTTCCGTCTCGATCCCAAGGTGCCGCTGGTCATCCCCGAGATCAACCCCGAGGACGTAAAGTGGCACAGCGGCATCATCTCCAACCCCAACTGCACCACCATCGTCACCCTCGTCGCCATCAACGCGCTGGCGAAGGAAAGCCCCATCGAGACCATCATCGCCAGCTCCTATCAGGCGGTCTCCGGCGCGGGCAAGAACGGCATCGACGAGCTGCACGATGAGGTCGCGGCGCTCGCCGAGGGCAAGCCCGTCGAGCCGAAGGTATTCCAGTACCAGATCGCCTATAACGTCATCCCCCAGATCGGCGGCGAGGCGTACATGGGCTACACGAGCGAGGAGATGAAGATGCAGAACGAGGGCCGCAAGATCCTCCACCTGCCCGAGATGAAGGTCAGCTGCACCTGCGTGCGCGTGCCCGTGGTGCGCAGCCACTCCGTCTCCGTCGTGCTGCGCACGAAGGAGAAGATCAGCGTCGAGCGCGCGCGTGAGCTGATCGCCGCCGCGCCCGGCTGTAAGCTGACCGACGACCTTGCGAGCAAGGTCTACCCCATGCCGCTCGACACGAGCGATCAGGACCTCGTCTACGTCGGCCGCATCCGCGACGATCTGACCGACGAGCGCGGACTGAACCTCTGGTGCTGCGGCGACCAGGTCCGCAAGGGCGCGGCGACCAACACCGTGCAGATCGCGGAGCTGCTGCTGGAAAAGTAAAGGCATTTTTGTGAAAGGGAGCCTCTGTCCGATGCCGGACAGAGGCTCCCTTTGTTCATTGCGACATTTTTCCCGCCGTTTTTTTGGTAAGATGGACAGGGCAAAGTGCTTTGACTTTTTCGAAAGAGACTGCTACAATAAAAGAAAAGTGGAAACGTTACCGGTAAGGTTCCCGGAAACAGGCTTTGATTTTTTCATGCAGAGGGTGTCGCCATGACCATCAAGGACATTGCAAAGCTCAGCGGCGTGGGCGTGAGCACGGTCTCCCGTGTGCTCAACGACCGCCCCGACGTGAGCGAGGAAAGCCGCCGCCGCGTGCTGGAGGTCATTGCCGAGCACAACTATCTGCCCAACAATTCCGCGCGCAGCCTTGTGCGCACGAAGTCCGACACCGTCGGCCTTGTGGTGCGCGGCGTGCAGAACCCCTTCTACACCGATATCATCCGCGCCATCGAGCATAAGCTCGACCTTGCGGGCTACACGATGGTCATGCGTCAGATCGCCTCCTGCGACGACGAGGTGAAGTGCGGCGCGGTGATGGAGCGCGAAAAGCGTCTGCAGGGCATCATTTTTCTCGGCGGGCGCTCGGATTACTCTCCCGCGGAGCTGGCGCTGCTCAACGTGCCCTTTGTCTGCTGCACCTACACCAACGCCTACGGCACGCTCGATCCGGGCAAGTATTCCTCCGTCTCCATCGCCGACGAGCAGGAGGCCTACCGCGCGGTCATGGAGCTGGTCAAAAAGGGCCACCGCCGCATCGCCGTGCTGACCTCCGATCCCGATGACTGCTCCATCTCCCATCTGCGCTACTCCGGCTACTGCCGCGCGCTGCATGAGCTGGGGCTTGCCCCGCGCAGCGGCGACCTCATCCGCTCCGAGGACTTTACCATCACCAATGCTTATGCCGCCATGCGCGAGCGCCTGCGCTCCCCCGCCGATTTCACGGCGGTGTTCGCCATCGCGGACGACATGGCGATCGGCGCGATGCGCGCCCTGCGCGAGAGCGGGCGCAGCATTCCCGAGGACTGCTCCATCATCGCCATCGACGGCATCAACGTCTCCGAGTACATCCATCCCATGCTCACCACCCTCTGCCAGCCGATGACGGCCATGGGCACAAAGAGCGTCGAGCTGCTGCTCGGCGTCATCCGCGGCGGCGCGCACGACCATCTGACGCTGCCGACCACGCTGCGCGCGGGCGAATCCGTGCGCGACCTGACGAAATGATTTTCCCGCGATATCGCGTGAAAATAAATTTGAATAAGGAGATCAATGAAACATGAAGAAGTATCTTGCGCTTGTCCTGGCACTTGTCATGGCTCTCAGCCTCGTTGCCTGCGGCAACAAGACGGCCGAAGAGCCCTCCGGCGACGGTGACACCACCGAGGCCGCCGGCCGCGTGTTCTGGCTGAACTTCAAGCCCGAGGCGGACGGCACCCTGCAGAAGGTCGCCGCGATGTACACCGAAAAGACCGGTGTGCCCGTCACCATCCAGACCGCCGCGTCCGGCACCTACAACGAGACCCTGACCGCCGCGATGGATAAGGAAGCGCCTCCCACGATGTTCGTCGTCGGCAACCAGGCCGCCGTGGACACCTGGGGCGACTACTGCTACGACCTGACCGGCACCCCCATCGCGGGTGAGCTGACCACCGACGCCTACAACCTCTATGATGCCGACGGCAAGCTCTGCTCCATCGGCTACTGCTATGAGTGCTACGGCATCATCGTCAACGAGGACCTGCTGGCGAAGGCCGGCTATCAGCTCAGCGACATCACCAACTTCGAGACCCTCAAGGCCGTCGTCGAGGACATCCACTCCCGCGCCGCCGAGCTGGGCTTCGACGCCTTCACCTCCTCCTCCATGAGCAGCGACTCCAGCTGGCGCTTCACCGGCCATCTCGCCAACCTCGAGTATTACTATGAGTCCGTGGACGATCCCGACGCCTGGAAGGTCTGCCCCCCGAGCATCAAGGGCACCTATATGCAGAACTTCAAGAATCTCTGGGACCTCTACATCAACAACAGCGCGGTCGCTCCCTCCACGCTCGCTGCCGGCGGCTATGACGCCCAGGCTGAGTTCGGCAAGGAGCAGGCTGTGTTCTATCAGAACGGCTCCTGGGAGTGGGCTGCCCTGACCGGCACCGGCGCTGACCAGTACGGTCTCGACAACCTCTCCATGATCCCCTTCTACTGCGGCGTTGCCGGTGAGGAGAAGGCCGGTCTGAACTGCGGCACCGAGAACTGCTGGGCCGTAAACGCCAAGGCCTCCGCCGAGGACATTCAGGCTACGCTCGACTTCATGTATTGGCTCGTCACCGACGCTGAGGTCTCCCGTATGCTGGTCGATGAATTCGCCGTCATGCCCTACAAGCAGGCTGCCGAGTCCACCTGCGGCTTCCTGGCCGACGCCAACGCCTACGCCGCCGAGGGCAACTACGTCATGCCCTGGGTCACCAACTTCCAGCCCAACGTCGACGCCTACCGCGAAGCCATCGTCGCCGCGATGAACCAGTATGACAACGATCCCACCGATGCCAACTGGGAGCAGGTCAAGACCGCGTTCGTGGACGGCTGGGCCGTGCAGTACGCTGCCGCCAACGGCTAAGCGCCTCCATACCGCAAAACCTACAATCCTTATGAAGAGGGCGGGCCTTCGCCCGTCCTCTTCTTCTACCACGGCAGAGGCCGCACGAGGCCCGCGCCGTGCTCAGTCAATCTATCTCGATGGGAGTGATCGAATTGAAGCGTAAACACGACGCCGCAGCCGTCAACAGCTCGCTCGTCCGCCGCCCGATCCGACGGTGGGCCCCGCTGTTCATGGGCCCCATGCTCTGCGCCTTCGCCATTGGCTTCGTCTATCCGTTCTGCAAGGGCGTGTACCTCTCGTTCTGCAAGTTCAAGACGACCTCGGACGCGCAGTTCATCGGCCTTGGCAACTACATCAAGGCGCTGAACGACGCGAGCTTTGTCCATTCGTTCTGGTACACGGCGCTCTTCGCGCTCGTCTCGCTCGTGTTCATCAACGTGCTGGCCTTCGCCGTGGCCTATGCCCTCACGCAGGGCATCAAGGGGAGCAATCTCTTCCGCACGGTGTTCTTCATGCCGAACCTCATCGGCGGCATCGTGCTGGGCTATGTGTGGTCGATGATTTTCGACGGCATTCTCTCGCGCTATAATACGTCGATCCTGCTGGAGACGAAATACGGCTTTTGGGGCCTCATCATCCTCATGTGCTGGCAGCAGGTCGGTTACATGATGATCATTTACATCGCCGGCTTGCAGGCCGTGCCCGAGGATATGCTCGAGGCCGCGAAGATCGACGGCGCGAACCGCTGGCAGACGCTCTGGAAGGTCACCATCCCGAACGTGATGCCCTCCATCACCATCTGCACCTTCCTCACGCTGACGAACAGCTTCAAGCTCTTCGACCAGAACCTCGCCCTCACGGGCGGTCAGCCCTACATCATCCAGTCCGACGGCTCGGCCATCAAGACGACCGAGATGCTGGCGCTGAACATCTACAACACGTTCTACGGGCAGAACGTCAACTCCCGCGGCACCGCGCAGGCCAAGGCGGTTTTGTTCTTCCTGCTCGTCGCCGCCATCGGTTTGATCCAGCTCCGCGCCACGCGCAAAAAGGAGGTGCAGCAGTAATGAACGGTTCCCTTTCCGCCGAACGCCGCCGCAAGACCATTCTTTCGGTCGTGCTGGCCTTCATCTGCATCCTCTACGTGCTGCCGGTGCTGGCCGTGGTGCTCAACTCCTTCAAGCTCAACACCTATGTCAAGACCGAGACCTTTGCCCTGCCCACCGCCGAGAGCTTTGCCGGCTGGGCGAACTACATCAAGGGCGTCACCTTCGGCAACTATCCCTTCTGGAAGTCCGCGTTCTACAGCCTTTTCATCACGCTCGTCTCCACGGCGCTGATCCTGCTGTGCACCTCGATGGCCGCGTGGTACATCGCCCGCGTGGACAGCAAGCTCTGCCGCGGCGTCTATTACCTCTGCGTCTTTTCCATGGTCGTGCCGTTCCAGATGGTCATGTTCACCCTCTCCAAGACCGCCGACCGCGTGAAGATACCCTACTTTAACTTTGCGAGCGGCAGTCTTGAAAAGGTCGCGCTCAACACGCCCTGGACCATTCCTATCATCTACCTCGGCTTCGGCGCGGGCCTTGCCATCTTCATGTTCGTGGGCTTCGTGAAGTCCATCCCGCTGGAGATCGAGGAGGCCGCCGCCATCGACGGCTGCGGTCCGCTGCGCACCTATTTCTCCGTCGTGTTCCCGATGCTGCGGCCCACGATGATCTCCGTCGGCATCCTCGAGATCATG
>CALDMA010000144.1 GCA_937915075.1 uncultured Oscillospiraceae bacterium | reverse complement strand
CTGCGCGTATTCTGAATTCATGCTCCATGACCTCCTTGCAATACTTTTCTTCGTGTAGTTTGTTGTCGCGGCATTTCATGCCGTCCGGTGTGGTGTAGGTGATGTATTTGCGGTTGCTCTCCCAGCGGACCGCGTAGCCCTCGGACTCCATCAAGGAAACGAAGGCGTCCCTGTCAGCGGCATAGCGCATACACTCGTCTATCGTGTTTGCCAGCCGCAGCTTCCAGCTTTGTCCCTTGAGCGCGACATGGTACTCCGCGCCGCTCATACCGCGGGACTGCTGCCGTGCCGCTTCAAAGACCGGCAGCCCCATCTCCTGACAGATCCCATCATTGCGCCGCATCAGTTCCTGTAGCTGTTTCTTTGCCATGTGCAGCTTCTTGCCAGTCTCGAAGTTGACGGAGTTGATGACGCAGTGGGAGTGGATATGCTCGCGGTCAACATGGGTGCAGACCAGCACCTCGCAGCCCTCGAAGTATTCCGCCAGCCGCCGCGCGGCTTCGTGGGCCTGCCGTGGATCGACTGCCGCGCCTTTTGGAAAGCTCTGCACCATGTGGTAGAACATCGTGCCGCCGTCCTTGTGGTAGAGCAGTTTCGTGTTGAGGAAGTCATTGTAAACACTTTGCGGCTGGCAGCTGATGCCGCTGACGAGCTGCTCGTCCTCCCAAGCGGTTTTCTTGGGCTGTGCGACATAGAACAGGACGCCGGCCATGGACGCGCGGGACTGCGTTCCCTTTTTATAGTTCACGAAATGTACGATGGCAATATTGCTCACCGTCCTTCCACTGCTGCTCGCAGCGCGGCGCTGACCTCAGACAATTCCTGTGCAGCCTTATCCAAGCTGAGAATCTGCACCTTGCCCATGTTGGCAAGGATAGTGAGACGGTTGACGTCGCTACCGATGCCCTTGAGCTGCCGGAGCAGTTCTTTTTGCTCATCAATGACCACGATCCGTTTGCCGAGGCAGCAGGCGGTGACATAGTCGCTCATGGACATGTGGGCCTTTGCCGCCAGCGTCTTGATTTTCTCGCGGTCAACGGAGGCCATGCGCGTGCTGAATTTGATATCTTTTTTCACATTTTTCTCCAATCGTAGTAAAAAGTGGGTATGGGCTTCTGCCCGAAAATGGGGTACGGGACCATGCCCCGCCCAGAGCATTTGGCAGGGCAGCGGCTTTGCCGCAGACCAGACAAATGCGATGCTGGCCGTCGTCGGCACAAGCTCCATATCACTCGTTTCCGTCGCTGCCGACGACGAAAACTCGCTCACTCCGCTGTGCCTCCTCTTCCCACCGAACCCGCTGACGCTGGGCTTCGGCGGGAACCCTATTCAGGGAGGTGATAAAACTCCCGTAACAAGAACTCTCTGCGCCTATCGGGAATAACGGCTTACGCAGAGGGATTCTCCATCTGTGGCAGAGAAATGAAATGTTTCTTCATCTGGTTTCAAGGGATTATTTCGCCTGCACACAGCGCTATTTCGGCGTTTCCACGTATGGGGTGGTATCACTACCCTTGGTGAGCGTTTTATGCCGTTGAAACGCTGGACGCCCGCAGGTCACGGCGGCTTGCTTGCCGTTTTTATGCCGCTGCGGAATTTGCCCCGTGTGGGCTGAATGTTCCCTTGGCGGGTACACACTCCACCCCAGCCCCTAAACGCGCACACAGCGGCTCACACGGGCGAACGCGGGGGCTTCCCAGGGTCGATGGTGACGATGTTCTCGGCAGCGGAATCATCGACACCATCGGCCCTTTTCAGGCAGATCAAACGCTCTCCATTGCTCTTGCGGAATGACACCGTGATACCGATTCTCCTTAGAGTGTCAACGCTTTTACGGATTCGGTGAGAGAAGCTGTTGGGCGTTAGCCCCTCTGTGCCGACAGGGTCGATCTTTTCCATCAGCACCTTGGCAGGGGCGCTGATCTCCGGCTGCTGGCGCAGCAGTTCAGAGAGAAGAAAAAGTATCCGTTCATTGGGTTGCTCCGTCTGCTCACAGTTATCCGACAGCAGCTTCCAGACATGATCCTCGCCATCGAACTCCAGCGCCAGTTCCCGGTAGGCAATGTCCCGCCCGGTGCAGTAGAGCGTGGCGGTATTCTCTCTGCGCTTACTCTTACGGAGAACAAAGTTGCTGTCCGTAGCACCGCTGAGCCCGGTGGTGCCGGAGATCATATTCATGGGATCATCGTCATTCATCTTCCGCAGATGATGCACCAGCAAAATGGCGATGCGGTGCTTGTCCGCAAGCTGCTTGAGGACGCCGATGTCCCGGTAGTCGCTGGCGTATGGATTCGCGTCATTGCCTGCGGGGCGGATGCGCTGAAGCGTGTCGATGACGATGAGCCCAGTGCCGGGATGCTCTTTCAGGAACTGTTCAATCTG
>CALDMA010000143.1 GCA_937915075.1 uncultured Oscillospiraceae bacterium | reverse complement strand
CCGTGGTCCCCGGGAGTATTTCACCGCTACCTGCGCTGCCTGCGGCGGCGAGGCGCGCGTTCCCTTCGAGCCCAAGTCCGATCGTCCCGTCTATTGCAGCGACTGCTTCGCCAAGATGAAGGAGCAGGGCTAAGTCATTGCTTTGACTTTTCCGAAAGCGACCGTCTCCGGACGGTCGCTTTTCTGCGTTCTGTTCCGGTCGTCCGCGTCCGTATCGAACGAATGCGGCACGTTTGCATTTTTTCCTATTGAAAAAACGCGGAAAATGGGGTAAACTATCTCCGACATTCTTTTCCGGAGGTATTTTCAAAATGGTTGAAATTACGAAAGACACCATCATCGGTGATATTCTTGACGTCGCTCCGCAGACCGCGCCGATCTTCTTCGGCATCGGGATGCATTGCCTCGGCTGCCCCGCGTCCCGCGGCGAGACCGTGGAGGAGGCCTGCGCCGTGCACGGCGTGGACGTGGACAAGCTGCTCGCCATCGTGAACGAGGAAGCGAACAAGCCCGCCGAGGAATAACCGGACAGGCCGGAAGGCGCATACGCTCGTATGCGCCTTTTTCTGCTGCAAAGGAGGTCGCGCCGTGACAAAAGAATTATCGCTCCAGCCGCGGCTCGCGCGGCTCGCGTCGCTTGTGCCGCAGGGCGCCGTGCTCGCCGATGTCGGCACAGACCACGGCTACATACCGGTCTTCCTGCGGCAGAGAGGCGTGATCGACCGCGCCATCGCGTCCGACATCGGGCGGGAGCCGCTGGAGCACGCGCGGCGCACCGCGGAGGAATACGGCGTCGACGGCATCGACTTCCGTCTCTGCGCGGGGCTTGACGCCATCGCGCCGGAGGAGTGCGATACCGTCCTCATCGCCGGCATGGGCGGCGAGACCATCTGGGGCATCCTCGCCGCCGCGCCGTGGACGCGCGACGGGCGGCACACGCTGCTGCTCCAGCCGCAGACGAAGATCGAGGAGCTGCGGCTCAGGCTCTGCGAGAACGGCTACGCCGTCACGCGCGAGCACCTCGTGCGCGACAAGGGAAAGCTCTACGTCGTGATGACCGTCACGGCGGGGGAGCGATACACCCCCGGCGCGGAGCAGCTCTACGGCGGCCTTGCGCTCGAGCGCGAGGCGCTCTACGGGGACTATCTCGCCCATCAGATCGCGCGTCTGCGCCGCCGGGCCGGGGGCCTGCGGCAGTCGGGCAGCGGAGAAGCGGACGGCTTTGCCGCGCTGGCGGACGCGCTGGAAGCAAGGAAAGGGAAGTGGGAACATGACAACGGCACATGACATCGAACGCAGTCTCTACGACTGGGCGCCGCGTGAGCTGGCGATGGATTGGGACAACGTCGGCCTGCTCGTCGGCGATCCGGCGCAGGAGGTCCGAAGGGTCCTCGTGGCGCTGGACATCACGCAGGGCGTGGCGGAGGAGGCGGTCTCCCTCGGCGCGCAGATGATCGTCTCGCACCATCCGGTGATGAACTGCGCGTGGCACGAGGTGCAGACGCTCCGCGCGGACGACGCGCAGGGAAGGCTGCTGCGCTATCTTGTGCGGCACGACCTCGCGGCGTGCTGTATGCACACAAATCTGGACGCGGCGGACGGCGGCGTGAACGACTGTCTGGCCCATGCGCTGGGTCTTTCGGGCCTTTCCATGCTCAACGAGGAAAAAATCGGGCGGATCGGCACACTTTCCTGTGAAATTCCTCTTGAAGAGTTCCTGCCTGCTGTGGTAAAATCATTAGGATGCAGCGGTCTGCGGTTCCGCGACGGCGGAAAGCCGGTCCATCGCGTGGCCGTCGGCGGCGGCGCCTGCCGCGACTACATCCCGCAGGCCATCGCGCAGGGCTGCGATACCTTCGTCACCGCCGACCTGCGCTACAACGACTTCCTCGATACCCACGGTCTCAACCTCATCGACGCCGGCCACTATCCGACCGAGAACGTCGTGTGCGAGGCGGTCCGCGCGTATCTCGCGAAGTCCTTCCCTCTGCTTGAGGTCGTACGCTCCGCGTCGCATCACGACGCCATTCAATACTATCTGTAAGGAGAAGATCAACTATGTCCGGACATTCCAAATGGCACAATATCCAAAAGACCAAGGGCGCGGCGGACGCCAAGCGCAGCGCGGCGTTCACCAAGATCGCCAAGGAGATCATCGTCGCCGTCAAGCAGGGCGGCAGCGGCGATCCGGCGAATAACTCCCGTCTCGCCACCGTCATCGCTAAGGCCAAGGCGAACAATATGCCCAACGACAACATCAAGCGCACCATCGACAAGGCGCTCGGCTCCGGCAACACGGACAACTACGAGTCCGTCACCTACGAGGGCTACGGCCCCGGCGGCGTCGCCGTTATCGTCGAGGCGCTGACCGATAACCGCCAGCGCACCGCGCCCGAGGTCCGCCATTACTTCGACAAGTTCGGCAAGGGCATGGGCGCGCAGGGCTGCGTGAGCTGGTCGTTCGACCGCAAGGGCGTCATCATCATCGACAACGAGGACGGCGACTACGATGAGGACACCGTCATGATGGACGCGCTTGAGGCCGGCGCAGCCGACTTCACCGCCGACGGTCCCGTGTTTGAGATCACCACCGATCCCGACGCCTTCAACGACGTCATCGCCGCGCTCGAGGCCAAGGGCTACACCTTCGTCAGCGCCGACATCAGCCTCGTCCCGCAGACCTACGTCAAGCTCACGAGCGAGGAGGACGTCAAGAACATGGAAAAGCTGCTCGACATGCTCGAGGACAACGAGGACGTGCAGAACACCTACCACAACTGGGAGACCGAGGACTAAGCCTTGCGTATCAAGGATTTCCGGACTTTGGAAACCAGTCAGTTGTGATATACCTGTGTTCAGCTGCGATGTGCATAACAACCTCTGCTGCGATAGACAGCGGGGGTTGTTTTTTTCTTTTCTTTTCTGCGCCGCACGGCGCGCCGCGCCGGAAGCACGATCCCTCTTACTATAACAATTACTCTTACTATCACTTTTACTATGACTCTTACTATAACGGCAATCCTGTTCATGCTTTCAAAGCATCGAGTCTTTTCTAAATTTAGAAAATTTTGAGAGCTTTTCCGCTTTTGTTGCACCAAAACCGGCATCAGAACGCGGTTTTTCCCTTACCGGCAAGGAGGAAAAACACATGACGGAGAAAAAAGGCTTTGTTCTTTACTTTGACGCCGCGTCCAGCCTTGCCGCGCTCTGTGCGGAGCAGCGCGGCGAGCTGCTCCTGGCACTGTTCGACTACGCCGAACGGACGGCAAAGCAGTCTCTCTCACCCGAGGCCGCGCTCGCCGCCTATCCGGCGCTCGACGAGCAAACGCGCATGGCGTTCCGCTTCATGGCAAACAGCATCGAGCGCGACACAAAGAAGTGGGAGCGCCAGCGCGAGCGCCGCAGCCAGGGCGCAGCGCAGCGCTACGCCCGCGCACGGGGCGAGGCGGAAGCCCCCGCGCCGTCCGCCGCGGGGCGGAACGACTGGATGAAGGACTACACCCTATGAGCAAAGCGAAGGGGACGGCCGCGCGCCGTCCCCTTCCATATTCATGCGAGCAAGACTGTAAGCCGGGTTCTGTATCTGGCAGTCATCTATCTACGCGCCGCGTTGCCGCGGCGCTCCAGCCACCCCGGGAGCGGTCGGGCCGACCTTGGGGCGCGAAGCCCCTGCTCCCATACCGGTGTTGCTCCGGATAGAGTTTACAGCGTCGGACAGTCTCCAGCCGACGGGTGCGCTCTTACCGCACCTTTCCACCTTTTCCCATATTGCTATGGGTAGTCTATTTCTGTTGCACTTTTCCTCAGATCGCTCTGGGCGGGCGTTACCCGTTATCCTTGCCCTGTGGAGCCCGGACTTTCCTCACAGCAAGCCTTTCGGCTTTGCCGCGCGACCGCCTGTCTTACTCGCGCTCCTTATTGTAAAGGACGAAGCGGGCAAAGTCAAGAAACAAAAATTTGTGCAGGGAAATCGTTGATAAAATACGGCGGGCGCGGTATAATTTTATATATTGTGAAGGTTCAGAGGGGAGCATTTGCGTATGACGCTGCACGAATATCTGCAGGGCATGAAGGGAAAGACCGCCGCGGTCATCGGCCTCGGCGTGAGCAACCGGCCGCTCGTGGAGCTGCTGGCGCGGAACGGCGTGAAGGTCATCGCCTGCGACAAAAAGGAGCGCGAGGCGCTCGGCGACGCGGCGGCGCACTACGAGGCGCTCGGCGCGGTGCTGCACCTCGGCGAGGGCTATCTGCGCGGTCTGGACGCGGACGTCGTCTTCCGCACGCCCGGGATGCGGCCCGATGTGCCGGAGCTTTTGGAGGCGAAGGCGCGCGGCGCGGTCATCACGAGCGAGATGGAGGCGTTCTTCGCCGTCTGCCCGTGTCCCATTCTCGGCGTGACCGGCAGCGACGGCAAGACCACCACCGCGAGCGTCATTGCCGAGCTTCTCAAGGCCGAGGGACGGCGCGTGTGGCTCGGCGGCAACATCGGCCGTCCGCTGCTCGCGGACGCGGAGGAAATGACGCCGGACGATCTCGCGGTGCTGGAGCTCTCCTCGTTCCAGCTGATGGATATGCCGTACTCGCCGCAGGTCGCGGTGCTGACGAACCTGGCCCCGAACCATCTGGACGTGCACCGCGACATGGCGGAGTACATCGCGTCCAAGGAAAATATTTACCTGCACCAGAGCGCGCGGGACACCGCCATCTTCAACGCCGACAACGCCATCACGCGCGATCTGAGCGGCAAGGCCGTTGGGCGCGCGCGTCTGTTCTCGCGGCAGGAGGAGGTCGCGGACGGCGCGTTCGTGCGCGGCGGCGCGATTTGGCTGCGCGATGCGGCAGGGGAGCGCGAGGTCCTGCCGCTGGCGGACATCCGTCTCCCCGGCTGGCACAATGTGGAAAACTATATGGCGGCGCTCCTTGCCGTCGACGGACTTGTGCGTGACGAGACCGTCCGCCGTGTCGCGCGGGAGTTTGCCGGCGTGGAGCACCGCATCGAGTTCGTGCGCGAGCTGCACGGCGTCCGGTATTACAACGATTCCATCGCCACCAGTCCCACGCGCACCATCGCGGGGCTGCGCGCCTTCCCGCAAAAGGTCGTGCTGATCGCGGGCGGCTATGACAAGCATATTCCCTTTGCACCCCTTGCGCCCGAGGTGGTCGAGCACGTCAAGACGCTCATCCTCTGCGGCGCGACCGCCGACGCCATCGAGCGCGCGGTGGTGGAGAGCGAAGCCTACGAGACCGCGGCCGAGCGCCCGCGGATCCTCCGCTGCAAGGACCTGCGGGAGGCGGTGGACGCCGCTTACTTCTGCGCCGAGAGCGGCGATGTGGTGACGCTCTCGCCCGCCTGCGCCGCCTTCGACGGCTACGCGAACTTCATGGAGCGCGGCAGGGCCTACAAGGAAATGGTGAAAAGGCTCGGCGAATAGGGAAAAGCCGTAGGCGCATAGATTCTCCCGAAAGGGGGAACGCCCATGCGCCGCTATATGCGCCGCGGCATGACGGGACGGGAAAAACGCCGGCTGCTGCTTTTTCTCGTCTGCGCCGCGCTCATCGCGCTCGCCGTCACCGCGATGACGCAGCTTCGGCCCATCCTCACGAGCCTTGCCACCGCGCGCGTCTCGAACGCCGTCACGCGCGTCGTGAACACCTCGGTGAACGAAACGCTCTACGATGCGGGCGTGGACTACGACCGCCTGATCTCGCTGGAAAAGGACAACGAGGGGCACATCACGGCGGTCAAGAGCAACATGGCGGAGTTCAACCGATTGCAGTCCGCCGTGCTCGCGGACGTGCTGCAAAAGCTCTCGGAGGTCTCCACGCGCGAGCTGGCCATTCCGCTCGGGAACCTGACCGGCTCGCCGCTGCTCGCGGGCCGCGGGCCGCTCCTGCACATCAAAATGCAGTCGGTCGGCTCGTCCTCGGCGCACTTTGAAAACGCCTTCGCCTCCGCGGGCATCAACCAGACGCGCCACGAGATCCGGCTGGTGGTGGACGTGTATGTGAGCGTCCTGCTGCCGGGCTTTTCGACCGTCACCAAGGTCACCAACCGCTGCGCCGTCGCCGAGACGGTCATCGTCGGCTCCGTGCCGGATACCTACACCTACTTCGACACACGCGAGGATATGTCCTCCACCGCCGAGGACTTCATTATGAACAACGCCGGATAAAAGGGGAGAACGCCATGGACTACAAGGAACGCATGAAGGAGCTGCGCGACACGCTCAACGCGCACTCGTACCGCTACTATGTGCTCGACGAGCCGAGCATCAGCGACTATGAATACGATATGCTCCAGCGCGAGCTGGCAAATTTGGAGAAGGAGCACCCCGAGGAGATCACGCCGGACTCGCCCACGCAGCGCGTGGGCGGCATGGCGCTGACGAAGTTCGAGCCGGTGACGCACGCCGTCCCGCTCGAGAGCCTGCAGGACTCCTTCTCCGACGCCGAGGTCGTGGACTTCGA